>CAYQNB010000010.1:0-14786 GCA_964418805.1 uncultured Candidatus Saccharibacteria bacterium
ATAGTTGCAGAGTTTGTAAACAGCTTCAAATTTAAACAATATGCACTGCTTGGATATTCAATGGGAGTTCAGTTCATACTCTGGGGATTACACAAGAAGCTCTTTAATCCAAGTCATGTAATCATTGTTTCTGGATATCACAGCAAAGAGGATCTTTTGGTGCCCGGAACTAGAACTGCTCAAAGAATTGAGATGTATAAGAAGATTATGAAATACTACATACCTGAAACTTTGATTAAACTGATATTAAAACTTGTATATAAATATGAGATTAGAAATTCAGAGGCGTGTAAAATACCTGAGAATAAGAAGCTTTTTAATCAGATAATCAATGAGAATCTAAGGTGTGAGATTAAAAGTGTTATGAATCCTCTCATAACAGCTCCAAGCATGAAGATGGACTATCTTTCGACCTACAAAGGAAGGTCACTTGTAATATATAATGTGAATGAGCCTGACTATTTCATAAATCCAACTAAAGAGATTGCACAGATGTTGGGAGTTGAACCGATCGGCGTTAATTCATACGATCATAGACATTTTTCTTTTCAAGCTGAAAATGTTGTAAAATACATACGTGAATTTATAATTTCAAAATAATAGTCATGAAGCTTGCAATTGCATGTATGGGTTCAATTGATACGATGGGTGGAGAGTCCCGTGTCGCATATGAGTTTGCTAAGAGTGCTGTAAAGCACTTTGATAGTGTTGCGATTATAGGAACCGGAGCTGAGACTAGTGTTAAGAGTGAGTTTGGATATCTAAATCTTTCAGTGAAAGGTGAGATAGGGGATAACTTCGGTGTAACTAGACTTCTTGTTAGTGATATTGAGGCAATCTTTAACTTTCTTGATGAGTTTAAGCCAGATATAATCCACTCCCATAGTCTTGCTGGTATCCCAATACTTGTACAGATATGGGCAAAGATGAACAAAGTTCCATTCTTTTACACCACCCACTACATACCATCAAAGATGGGACAATGGCTTGCAGAAAATACCAGCTCGCTAACTGGTATGCTTCTTAAAACTCCAATAACAAAAACATATTTCAGAACATACTTTGATAATTGTGATGGTGTCGTTGCATTAAACGATAGTGCATTCAATGATATGAAAGAGTATGGGTATAAGGGGGCGATGTATAAAATTCCAAATGGAAGAGAATTAGAACAATATCTAGACATTAAACCAACAAAACTTGGTAAGAATATACGCTTAATCTTTGTTGGATCAATTAGTGAGAGGAAGAATCAGAAGTTTCTTGTTGAAGTCATGAAATATCTTCCAAAAACATACAGTCTTGCACTTGTTGGAAGAGCAATGAATCCAAAGTATGAGCAAGAGATGCGAGATATTGCAAAAGAATATGATCTAAATGTTGATTTTGTTGGGAAGGTTGATCCAAAAGAGATCCCTTCGATACTTGGTAAGCATCATCTCTTTCTTTCAGCCTCAACTGCGGAGGTGCAGGCACTTTCTGTCATTGAAGCACTAGGATCAAGCACTCCTGTTGTTGGTCTTGCAAATGAAACTATTGATGAGCTGATCGATGGTAGTAATGGTGTGAGGCTTGCAAAGAATGCAACGCATAAAAGATTTGCAGGTGAGATTCTAAAAATTATAGATGGTGGAGAAAAAGAGTATATAAATCTGTGTAAAAATTCTGCCAAGAGAGTTGAAGATTTTAATTGGGACTCCGTAATACTTCGAACTAAAGAGGTGTATAAGAAGCATATTAATGGTGAAAGGGTTGTTGAGATTGATAAAAAGGCTGTGTTTGGACTTCTTGAATATCTTCCTGAGTTTAAATCAAAAGAGGCAATTGAAAATAAGATTAGAGAGTGGGAAAAGCTTGGTGAGAATGGTGTTAAAAGAATTCGTAAGGTTGGAAATGTTAACGGAAAGACGATGGCATTTGCAGGTCTAACACTTGCTGCTTTCGCGCTTTTGTATGGTTCATACAAGATCTCGAAAGGAAGAAAGGGTAGGGCTAAATAGTCTCTATCGTTGAAAGTATTCCAAGTGTTTTATATCCATCGAGTATTTTTAATATATCTTCATTTTTCTGAGCAAACTCTTTAGAGATATATAGGGTGTCTATATTGTCAAAGCCCAAGCCGATCTCTTTGATCTCATCACTATTTTCATAGTGAAATACGATTGTTGTGAGTGATGCGTTTAACTTCAAAGCCTCAAGTGCTTTCCAATTCTCAATTCCTTGAGTTAATACCTCTCCGTTAATGTAGATATTGTTTTCTGAGTATGTTCCAACTCTCTCCTGCTCAATATTGTTAAGTCTTAGTTTAAGAATCGTATCTATACTTTCCCTTTTTCCGCCTAGTACAACAATCTTTTTTGTTGGTTTGCTTATATCAACTAGACTTTCAACCAGAACTTTTCCAATCTCCGGTCTTTGCTTTCCAATGACAGGGAATGTATTTAGATATGCCTCTGGCATTGTATTACACTCCACAATTATTCCATTCTCTTTGGTTAGTGGCTTTGAAACATCTTTACAAAGAAGATCTACACCTACCACATGTCCTCTAATTGATTTGGAGAGTGATTCAACTACATACTTAATTTGGGGGTGTACTTTATCTGTGAAGTCTTCTGTAATGCCACCTTGGCTCATACTTGCAACTTTTCTTACATATATTCTTTTATCTTTAGGTGGTACATGCTTTATATCAAGGTTTTGCTGCTTTAGAAACTGATCCATCTGTGTATCTATTTTAATTGGCTTTAGTGTATGTGCAGGGTTTTCAATATCTCTTCTTGGGTCTTTGTTTGTTTCTACTATTAGTTCTTCTATATTTTTAACTCCATCTCCCGTTACAAATGCAGGGATTCTCTTTGTTGCAATCTCAAGTTTTCCGTTAATTACAAGGAGTCTATAATCTTCACCCTCAACCTGTTCTTGCATCATGATCTTCTGTTGCCAAGCAGGTCTGTCTTTTTGCTCAATCATATCTTTTGCATACTTAAATGCTTTATATGCTTCTTCAAGTGTATTTATATTCGTTACAACTCCATTTCCACCTGTCATTCCTGTTGGTTTAATTACGATCGGTTTCTCATATGATTCAAACTCTTCTTTAATATCTTCCTGGGAAGTTATTAATCTCCATCTTGCCGTTGGAAGTCCGAGTCTTGTTATTACAGTGTTTGTTAACCACTTATCCCTTTGGGAGTTTTGAGCAATATATGCATCTTTAGAGCTAGCTGAGGAGATTGCAATTGATGATTCACTACCAACTCCGATGGAGTAGTAGCGGTTATATTTCTTATTTCCAAACCCAGCAACAATCCCACTGTCAAGATAGAATTGGATAGTCTCATATCCCATCTCATGAGCGCTGTGAAGTATTGGGATTGTTGACATCGACTTTATCTGATTTCCAATTACAACCTCAAGTGCATACTTTTTTGCATATTCATAGCTCCACTGACCCGTTGATTGATTGTTAAGTGCAACGGCAATCTCTCTCCAAAGATGTGGGAGCTTAGATTGTATTGAGATTGTATTTGCTTTTGTTGAGTAGTCAGCGAGAAAGAGGGGATGGAATGATTTTATTAGTTCAAGCAGTTCAACTTTTGGCTCTCCATCCGTTGTAACCTTGATCGTTGTTATGGGATTTTCTAGATTTATTCCTTGAAGGATCTGTACTTTCATTCGGGGTTGTGGGCAATTTTATTTATGTATAAGTATATATTACTTATCTACTCTTTACTACCATCACAGAGTATCTATGCTCTTTTGGAGAGGTATATATATTTGTCTCTTATATACTCCATCACATCAACTGCAACCTTCTTAACTTCTCCTTTTTCAACTTTGTAGTGGATACGAAGTCCGGGATTAAAGTTCACCTCATTTATTGCACACTTTACTGGGCTTGTTATATCTGGTGTAATTAGGTCGATTCCTCCAAATTCAAGATCAAGTGCATCTAGTGTTTTAAGGGCGAGATCTATATAGAAGGGGTGTGCGACATCAGAGCACTCCTCTGTTGTTCCACCAGTTGTTAGATTGGCATTCATTCTAAGTTCAACTACTTCATTTACAGCTGGTACTGTATCAAGTGTGAGGTTTTGAATCTTTAGTTTATGTTCACTTTCAGAATCGATTGGGATTGGCATTAGAAGTATCTCTTTTCTTCTTTCGTTTTCTAGCTCAATTAGTTCTTTGATATTTCCAACTCCATCTCCGACAATATGAGCAGGAAGTCTTTTTACAACGCTTATAACTTTATTTCGTATAGCGAGAATTCTATAGCTTGTGCCATGTATATATTCCTCAGCCAGGATATTTTCATGCCTGTCATTGCTCTTTGCATATTCAAATGCAGCTTGTAGCTCTTGTTCGCTTTTTGGAAGTATCGATACACCTTTTCCGCCTAGATTTTGAGATGGTTTTACAACAATATCATTATATCTACTCTGAAATTCTTTAAGATGATTCAAATCAGCCACCTTAATTTGCATCGGAACTGGTATATCTGCTTTAGAAAGAATCTTGTTTGTTAGGTGCTTTGCTTTTGAGAGTCTACTACTTGGTGCATTGGTGAGGGGAGTGACTGTGTTGTTAATAAACCAGTGAACTCCTTGAGTCTCAAACCTTGCTGTCATGCGAGGTATTACGATCTCATAGTTAATACCTAGGATATCTGCTGCCTCCACGTAGTATGAGAGGTGTATATTACCGGCAATTTTTAAGTAGTCTTTTTCCATTATCTTGTAAATGTTTTGCTTGTATCAATTAGATATCCTTGAAGCTCTTTTCTTCCTAGTAGTACTGGAAATATTGTACTTGTTTGAGAGGAAAGAATCATATCAACCTTCTTATTCTCCCCTGAAATCTTTATATCAATCTCCAGAACTGGTGTTACAATTATGTTTCCGTCATCAACTATCTTTGCAAGTCTAAGTATATCTGGATGCTTTCTAGCAATCTCACTGTTTCTATCAATCCAATCTTGTGCATCTGTTAATGTCTCAAATCTCTTTGGTGATTCCATAGCTTTGAAGTGCTTAATTGCATCTGTATATCCAATTCTCGCACAAAGGCCTTTGTCAATTCTAGATGTTAGAATACCAGTATCAAGCATTGCTTTAACAATATCTTTCTCTCTCTCTTTGGGCTTCTTTCTTTTTGTTAGCTTTCCTAGATCTTTGTGATATACAAGGATCTTTTCAACAAGATTTACAACATTCTTACCACTAATCTGCTCAATCTCTTCCTCAACCTGTCCTCCAAAGAGATTTTTTGCAACCCTTATCCCATGCTTTACCGATTTAATCTTTAAGCCCTTAACTCTCTCAAGTCTTCCTCGCAGTCCAACTCTGTTGGCAACCTGAATTCCAAGTCCAGGTCTTGCGTTTATTTCAAATACAACTGGTCCTTTTTCTCGATCAAGTGCAATATCAACACCAAGATATCCAAGTCCACTAACATCTTGGCACTTAATTGCAATCTCAAGAATCTCATTCCAGAAGGGGATTTTAAGACCACTTAGGCTCTGATTCTTTTCAAGATCAAGAGTTGTGTCTGTTAGTTCGTATGTATCTTCGATGAGTGGCTGTTTTTTTAGGTGCATTGCTGTTGTTGTGACTCCTGATGCCATATCTAGACCGACACAGATCGCTCCTGAGTGCAGGTTTGCTGTACCGTTTGATCTTTTGGTGGGCAGACGTGTCATTGCCATCACTGGCACCCTGTTAAAGACGATTATACGAACGTCTGGAACACCCTTGTATACATATGGCTTGAGAACATTATCAATCTTCACTCTCTCCTCAATTATGGCAATATCGTTTCTATTTCCCATTGAGAATCTTCCTTCAAGAATACTTTCAATGTGCAAAAGAATATCTCTTTGATCCATTGTCTCTCCACTAGGTCTGATCCACTCCAGCTTTCCTTTCTTTCTGCCGTAGAAGACAACAATTCCATTTCCACCTGTTCCTTGGTTTGGTTTAAGCACAAAGCTTTTTGGAAGTGACTCCCAATCTAGATATTCAAGCTGTTTTTTGGTTCTAATGACCTTGTATACCTCTGGAGTTTTAATTAGTGCCTTACCAAGAACTCGCTTTGTTAGCAGTTTATTATCAGCAATTGCCCTTGAAGCAAGGGGATTGTACTGACGAACATATTCTTGGTTTCTTCGGTTTAACCCTAAAACCTCTTTTTCAATTCTATCAATCAGCATTTTCAACTACACTTTTAAATCTAAATATATCTTTAAATCTAAGTCCCTTGTACTGTCCAATTAGGATGTTGATGATGACTAACACTGGTACAATCCAAAGATTTTGAACAAGAAGTTCAATTAGTTCTCTTGATGTTATGACATACCATCCAATTATCGATACAAGTATTGTTTCTGTGAACGTTCTAACAGTTGCGCTAATACTCTTTTTGACATACATCTTGATGAAGAAGTCGGAAAGTGAGGCGATTGCAACAATTGCCAGAGGGTTAATTAGATAGAAGTTTTCAAATCCAAGTGGAAGCCATGTGAAGAGTGCAATTCCAAGTACAATAAATATTGAGATTATTACATAGTTGATCGAGATTCTTGTTATGTAGTGCATTCTAATTCTTTTCATTGCACTATATCCAATCAGAGTTGAAAGGAATACGATGAATGTTAGGAGTAAGCCATATCTAAGACCTGTGAACATATAGCTAATTGAAAGTACAATAGGTGCATATATACCAAATGTCTTAAGTCCTAGTACATATCTTGCAAGTGAAACGAGAGTTGCAAGTGCAGGTACAAATATCATCATCTCAAGGATATCTTGTGAGACTCCATGAGAAATAATCCATTGTGTAAATTCTGACATATCTTTTTCTATTAATTTATTGGATTTTCAGGGAATGTCCCTGGGGCATTTCTAAACTCTTAATTATACTATTTTTTTGCTCTTGTATATAGGTATAATAGTGTATGAAAGAGGTCGTCATTAAAAGCATTCTAGAAAGCAAGAAGTATCGGAGTCTCTCAGCTGATGTTGTGAAAAGGGTTGTTGATAGTCTAGAGGGTAGGTATAAAAAGTGTGGGGATCTAGAGCGAAGAAGCAAAGAGATCTTGCATCAGATATGGGGAGCATACTATTCCACAAGACCAGATTTTAACAAGCTATATGAAAAGCTTGTAGAAGATAGAAGCGAGCAATCGCTACTAAATATTCTTAAGATTCACAGCTCAACTAGTGAGAGAATAGATAGCTATGCTGAGATCTTTGATGAGGTTTTCAAAAGAGTTGGGAGGATTGATTCAATTCTTGATATTGGCTGTGGTTTTGATCCTCTCTTCTTTCTTATATATAAAATGCATGATTTCAGAAACTATACCAGTATCGATATTGATATTGATGAGATTGAGTTTCTAAATCGTGTATTTGAACTGTATGGTGAGAAAAGGATGAGTGCTGTAGTTGGAGATGTATTCAAGTTAGAAAATAATAGTGCTGATCTAATCTTCATGTTTAAACTTCTGCCTGTTATTGAACAGCAGAGTAGGGGGAGTAGTAAGAAGATTCTTGATAGTTTAGATTTCAAATACTGTGTTGTTACATTCCCCACAAGATCAATTGGTGGGAAGAAGAGTCATACTCAGAATCTTTTGAGAGTATGTTAGATGATGGGAAGTATACCTTTGAAAAATTTGTTGTTGAAAATGAACTGATCTATATTCTAAAAAGAAGTGTGTAGAAAGAAAAACCGGGCATCTCTGCCCGGCCTGTTTTCTTTGTTAAGTTGATTACTTAAGCTCAACTTTTGCTCCAGCCTCTTCAAATTTCTTGACTGCTGCTTCTGCATCTGCTTTAGCAACACTCTCTTTGACGACTGTTCCTGCTCCTGCTTCAACAAGATCCTTTGCTTCTTTAAGTCCAAGTTCTGTAAGTTCTCTTACAACCTTGATGACGTTGATCTTGTTGGCACCCGCATCTGTTAGAACGATGTTGAATGAAGATTTCTCTTCTACTTCTTCACCTGCTTCTGCAGGTAGCGCTGCTGCAACTCCAACTGGTGCTGCTGCACTTACTCCGAATTTGTCTTCCATTACCTTAACAAGGTCTGAAAGTTCCAATACGGTCATCTTCTCAACTGCTTCCAAGATTTTCTTAGATGCATCTGAGAGCTCAGGGAGTGTTTTTGTCTCGTCTGCCATTTTGTGTATATTAATTAATTTAATTAAGCTTACTTTTCAGATAGCTGTTTAACTATCATAGTAAATCCTCGAACATTTCCTGTAACTGCATTCATAAATCCAGATAGTGGTGCATTTAGAGTTCCAAGTAGTTTTGCGAGTAGTACTTCTCTTGAAGGGATCTCTGAAAGCTCCATTGTTCTCTCTGCACTAATATATTCTCCCTTTAGTGTTGCAAATCTAGGGGAGAGTACTGGTGTTTCTGATTTCAAACTCTTTCTTAACTCTTTGAGTAGTTTTGCAGGTGCTGTTGGGTCTTCATCGTAGCTAATAACTGCTGTTGGTCCTTCAAATTCTTGTGTTTGTAGTGGTTGCTCTGTTTCAGAAAGCGCAATCTTAAACACACTGTTCTTAACAACTGTGTAGCTTGATCCGATCTCTGTTAACTTCTTCTTAAGGTTTGTAATTGATGCTGTATCAAGGTTGCTTGTATCAACAAGAATATATCCTCCAACATTGCTTAACATCTCCTTATACTTATTAAGAAGCTCTGTTTTTATAGCTTTATTTTTAGCCATTACTTTTTATTATTACTTTAAGAATTTCTATTTGCCTCGCATGGATTTATCTTTGTACCATGTTTCTTAGGCTACGGGATAATACTATTATAACACACATAATGTCAAGCGACCAAATACTACAGGTTGTGTGTGATATAATTGTCGATGGAACCTACATATAGTTTGGGAGAAGAGTCGAAAATTGAATATGGAGTGGGTATGCCTCGGCAATCATATCAGCTTTTGCTTGAATCACTATATAGATTTGTAAGAGAGGATTTGGGTATCAATGATGTGGATTTCCCTCGTAGTGACTTTGATGTTTTTGTCGGAGCTATTACGACTGAATTAGAGAATGCTATAGACGAAGCAGAGCCGATTCTTGAGTTGAATTATCCACCAGATGTCGATGAATCAGAGAGAGCTTTCTGGGCATGTGGAGTGCGTGAAATTAATGAGATTGTTACGCACGTTTTGTCTAAAACTTTTACAGATAATGAGATGTTGTATCCCATATTGTATAAAATGATACATACGCTTGGTGTTAAGTTACGTGATTTAGAGGATTTTCTCGGTTGGGGATTCTGTGGTTATGAAGATTGGGAAGTGCAATTTCGAACTTATCTTATAGAAATAAATCCAGAGTTAAACATAGAAGAGTTTTTCAATAGGTTATACAAGACCTACTTTACTGGACAGAGAGATGAGTTGGATAAATTTATACAGGAACATCTGGGAAGTACGGGTTTCACAAAATTAGCAATAGAGTGGGGAAAGAAATATTACAGCGAGCGCAGTAAAGGAAGATTTCCGCTTGCGATATATCGTTCTAATTTGGATTTGGTGATTATAAATGACAGAATCTTTAGACAACTTGGTAAAGAAATTTTTATGCTCTTGGGTATAAATATTCTCAGTGGTGCAGTTGCGTTTGGACTTATGTCGATACCTCAAATTAACGAGTACTTCTTAGAATCAGTTGAAAGCATATCAAGGTCTCCCATTTTGACTAGTATTGAAGATAATGCGTTAAATCTATTACTTTCAATCAACATGTTTTCAATACTAGGGTTGATTCTCGTAAAGGTGGGTGGATATCGGAAGAATCTTATACACGAGGCAATTCATGCGTTATCAGTCCAAGGTGTTTCCGATGAAGGATATAATTGTGGTTTTATTCCATACTGTTACAAAGCAGGTATGTGAGTATCAACTCTATATAGATGTGTACTATTGTCAATGTTATTCAGCTACAACCTTAAATTTCACACTTGGACCCATTGTAGGGGAGAGGTATGACTTTTTAAGAAGTGATGTAACTGTTTTACCAACTGTCTGTTCAATTGCTTTAAGTGCAACTCCAATATTCTCAATTATCTGTGCATCATCCTGTTTAATATTTCCAACTTTCATATGAATTCCACCCTGTGCATCTGCACTAAAGCTAATCTTTCCCTTTTTGAATTCTGAAACTGTAGCTGCAATATCATCTGATACTGTTCCAGTCTTTGGATTTGGCATTAAGCCTTTTGGACCCAACTCTTTTCCTAGAACTGCGATCTTTGCCATTACATCAGGAGATGCAATTGCAATATCAAAGTTTGCTTTTCCTGCTTGTACATCTTTGATTAGATCTTCAAGTCCAACCATATCTGCACCTGCATCTTTTGCAGCCTTTTCATTTTCCTTAGTTGTGAATACTGCAATCTTTATATTTGTCTCTTTTGCAACTGTGTGTGGAAGGGAGACTGCTCCTTTAATTGATTTTGCATCCTTATCCTTAGGAAGTGAGATTGCTACATGCATATCAATTGATCCTGGGAACTTGGAGTATGAAAGTGTTTTAACTTTCTTAACTGCATCTGCAAGTGAATGCTCAGCAGTTACTTTCTTTTTTATGATCTCTATATATTTTTTACCTCTTCTTGCCATGATTATTATTATTCAAAATTATTTCTCTACTTCTACACCCATCTGTCTAGCAGTTCCTTCAATTGTCTTTGCTGCCGTAGTTCTGTCTGCTGTATTTAGATCTGGAAGTTTGATATCAATTATTCTTTCAACCATATCTTTAGAGAGTTTTCCAACTTTCTTAAGGTTTGGTGTGCTTGATCCGGCTTTAATCTTTAACTCTTTTCTAATTAGCTCAGATGTTGGTGGAGTTTTAATTACAAATGTGAAAGATCTGTCATCGTAGATAGTTAGTACAACTGGTGTTAATATACCTTTTCCTTCTCTTGTTCTCTCATTGAATTCCAAACAGAACTGTTGCGTACTGATTCCGTAAGGGGCAAGTGTTGGTCCAAGTGGTGGGGCAGGGGTTGCTGCTCCAGCTGGTGCTATTAATTTTAATACTTTTGTTACTAGTTTTGCCATTTTATTATTGTTACTTAATCTTATTTACCTGAGAAAAATCTAATTCAACAGGAGCTTCTCTACCAAGGAAAGAGATGAGGACTTTAATCTTTCCTTTAGATTCATCAATATGTTCAACACTTCCTATGAAGTCTGCAAATGATCCATCAACAATCTTAACTGCTTCTCCAACGCTAAATGATGTCTGATATGATGGCTGTTCAACCTCCATGAATTTCATAATTGCTTGTACTTCGCTTTCTGGAAGTGCTCTTGGGTACTTATCTGTCTTAACAAATCCTCTAATTCCCTCTGTTGCTGTGATTAGTCCCCATGTCTCTTCATTAAGTACCATTTTAATTAGAACGTATCCAGGAAAGATTCTTTCCTCTTTTACAGTCTGCTTTCCACCTTTAACAACGATCTTTTTCTGTGTTGGGATTAGGACATCAGAGATCTTTTTATCTGAATCTGTTGCTTCAACTCTCTGTTGAACTGCCTTTGCAATACTTACCTCATGTCCTGATTGAACATTTAGTACGTACCACTTCATATTTGGATTTTCTACTTTTTTCTTCTCACTCATTGCGTGTTTATTATTACAATATTATATCTCTAATTCTTAAAAGGAAAACATCTAATCCAAGGATTAATATGCTGATTATACCACAAGTTACAAGAGTGTAAATGACAAGTTTCACCAACTGTTTTTTAGTTGGCCATGTTGTTGCTTTTAATTCTGTTACTATGTCTTTTATTACTTTCATATCTTTATATGTAAACTGGCAGGCCCACACCGACTCGAACGGTGAACTACGGTTTTGGAGACCGCTGTTTTACCAATTGAAACTATGGGCCCTTAGTTATCTATTAGTTGGCTTTGGTCTCTTTATGATCCGTATGTTTTTTGCAAAACTTACAGTATTTACTTTTAACGATCTTATCAGTTACATTCTTAGTCTTGTACATCGTGTAATTCTTATTCTTACACTCCTCACATTTAAGAGCGATTATGTTTCTTTTTACTTTAGCCATATTTCTGGGACAAAAAATTATTGAAGGTGAAATATCATGTGATTATATGGAAAAAAGGGGGGTGGGTCAATGGCAATGTTTAAAAGCTGGATCCGAGAGTCGAACTCGGGACCTTTCCCTTACCATGGGAATGCTCTAACCAACTGAGCTAATCCAGCGCTGATGGGATTTTATATCATTAAACAAAAAAGAAAAAGGGGGAAATAAATTTCCCCCTCTCGAATTCAAAGTTTAAGAATCGATTAGTTAAAATCTCTTCTTGGTCCTCTGTTATCGAAGGATCTTCTTGGTCTGTCTCCTTCTTCTCGTGGTTTTGCCTCGTTTACAACGATGTTTCTTCCACCAACTTCCTTACCGTTAACTTCTTCGATTGCTTTTGCAGCAAGAGCGTCGTCTGTTAGGGTGATGAAGCCGAATCCTTTTGATCTTCCAGAGAACTTGTCACTAATGATAACTACTTCCTCAACGTCTCCGTAGTCAGCAAAAAGTGCCTTTAGTTCGTCTTCTGTAATTGTATACGGAAGATTGCCTAAGTATAACTTCATGGCTATAGATTAAATAAAATTAATTTGTAATTAGGGAAAGAGAAACGATACAAAGAAATTTTATATGCTCACACAGTCCACCAAATTACAGTAAACATTATATCACTTCTGCGGAAATATGATAGGGGGCTAAAACCTTAATGCCACTTATCCTTTTAAAGTGCTTTATATTTTTTGTGACAAGGATCATATTGTTTGATATTGTAGTTCCTGCAATCAGAGAATCGATTATTCCTATCCCGGTTGTAAGATGATGTTGACTATATATTTCTAACCCTAGCTTTTGTGATTTTTCATCTGCATACATTAAGTTAAAGTCTTTTAATCTTTTATTGATTTCATGCAGATTTCTTTTATTTTGAGCTCCTTTTACTAACTCGAGTGCAGTAAAGGATGATATGTTTACTTCTTGTAATGTCTTGAAGAAGTCTGTCGCAACAGAATTCTGCCTAATAACATCAATTATTATATCTGTATCAAGAATAAGATTATTCACTGAGATCTGTGGGTAATTTAAATTTTCTTTCCTCTTCTTTTCTAACCTGGTTGACCCATTTAACAGAGTCTTTCATATCCTCTCTATCTTTCCAGATTCCTGCCAATTCTAAAATGAGTTCTTTATTACTCTTTTTATTCTTCCTGAACATTTTTAGATATTGATCATAAGAGATAAGTACTGCTTGAGTCTTACCTCTTTCAGAGATGTAGATTTCTGTCCCTGCATCTCTAACCTCATTAATTAATGAAGGAAGTTTCTGTCTCGCTTCTGATTTATTATATACTTTTTTGATATAATCCATATTCTAAATTGTACAACTTGTACAAGTCGAAGTCAAGATTTTATGTCTAATCTGGAGTTTCCACCAAAATATGATCTTCTGGTGTCCACGCTGGTGTAGAGAGTAATTCTGTCATACATTCATCTGTCAAAGCCTCAGTCCAGTGTACTGTGCCTGGTTTTACAATGTATTCATCCCCCGGTCTCATGGAAACTTTGGTGTCTCCAAGATGAAGTATCAGTTCTCCCTCAAGTATTTTATATCTCTGTGTAGTTTCATTATGTTTGTGAGGTGCTGTCTTAATCATTATCTCAATTGCTACATCAAATTCGGGATGTGAGGTCCCAGGATCTGTAACACATGCTATATGAATATCTTCACCTCTGCTCAAATCAACAATTTCTTTCCCTGGGTACTTTAATCTCAGCTTCTCTCTTATTTTTTCTTTTTTGTCGTTAAAAGTCTCGAATTTTGAAGTTGTACTAAGTTTGTTGCTCATCGTACATATATGTGTAAATCTGCAGGGGACAGGATTTGAACCTGTGAAGCCCGAAGGCGTCAGATTTACAGTCTGATGCATTTGACCGCTCTGCCACCCCTGCATATGGAGCCGAAGGGGAGATTCGAACTCCCGACCCACGGTTTACAAAACCGTTGCTCTGGCCAACTGAGCTACTTCGGCGGCTAAAAGAACTTTCGGAGTTTATTATATCAACTAGTATTAGTCAAAGAAAGGGTTTAAGCAAAAAGCCCCGATAGGCGGAGAGTTTTGGAGCTCTGCTCCAAAAAAGTGGGTATTCTCAACTCAATCCCAAAGGAAAGAGTGATGTTAAACACCCGTTATGTGTGGTGTAAGAGCCAAACATCTCCTTTACTGCCCCATCAGAGCTACCCTGATATTAGAGGTGTAAAGAGTACTATGCAAATATATGTATTGCTGAACTAGGGGCTTAAACTCTTATGAGTAGGTTTAGGAAGAACTCCAAAGTATTGGTGATTAGAGAGAGGGTAAGTGTGCTTAGAGGTGAGAATGGGATCAAGATTAGCAGTATTATCCATAGTGAGTATCTCTCCAGTTGCTCCCAATATTGCCTTAGTGACGGTGGAAATATCGCTCTTACGATTTTATGACCATCTAGTGGAGGGATAGGAAGGAGGTTGAAAGTCATAAGCGAGAGGTTGATTACGATAAAAACATAAAGGAATAGTTGTAGCATTATAGCCATATTAGGAAAAGCGTTATACACAACGGCAGTAATTAGTGTTAATAGTAGATTGCTTATGGGACCTGCAATTGCTGTTAGTGCTGTTCCAAGTATTGGATTTTTGAAATTATACTCATTAATAG
>CAYQNB010000010.1:14796-15970 GCA_964418805.1 uncultured Candidatus Saccharibacteria bacterium
TGCTCCAACCAAATCTAAAAAATACAATCATAAGCGCTCCAATCGGATCGATATGTGAGATAGGGTTGAGTGTTAGTCTTCCTTCAAGCTTTGGAGTTAGGTCCCCAAGCCTGTTTGCAACCCAAGCATGCGCATATTCATGCACAGTTGAAGCAACTAGAATTGAGGGAATAGCAAATATAATCCAAAAGAAGAAGTCCATACTACTTTAATCTTGTCAAAAACATTAGTTTCTGATAATATCACCCTGCTTTAATCATTTCAAATATAAAGAAAATGGCAACAAAAGTTTGTGCGATTTGTGGAAAAGGAAGAATAGCTGGTAGAAGAATTCAGCATCACCACTCCATTCAGTGGAGATTCAAAGCACCAAAGACTTTAAGAGTATTCAGACCAAACCTAAGAAAGATCGATCTAGATATGAATGGTGAGGTTACAAGAACACACGTTTGTATGAAGTGCTACAAGAAATTGAGAAAAGATCAGGAGAAATAGATTCCCATTGTTTCTATAATCATCTCCCCACTATGGGGTGGCTTTTTGTTGAAGTTTTTTATATAATCGACAATTAAATATTATTTCTATAATAATGGCACCTCGATTACAAGGAAATCGTATCACCGATGATTTTCCTACTCATACAGTACCAACAGAACTAATCCAAAAGAGAAAAGAAAGGGCTAAAAATAGAAGAAAGAGGCATCAGGGTGATATGGAGTATCTATACCTGGGCGTTACCATAGTAATGCTTGTTGTAACAATAGGTGGGTTCTTGAATGCAGTTATCCCAGATGAGGTGATCAGTTATTACAGAGAAAAGTTCGGTCCACCTCCACCATGCGCAGAATATCAAAAGTATGGTTATAAGCCAGGACTTCCTTTCGGAGATGAGGATAGTTTAGATCTAAATAGAATTCTTGGAGATTACTCAGTTTATGAGGGGATACATCATGGATTGAAGGTTATACATCTTGATCCAATTGAAGAAGGTACTGGTTACAACTTAGCAGAGACTAAAGAGGGTGTCTGTCACTTAGAGCTCCCTTAGAATCCTGCTAAATAATTCTCAATTCAGAATTCAAATTCCCAATAGTTTAGATACTGCACAGCTCAGGTATAAATGGTACAATCACACTGATAATTAATCCGTGTATTTATGAAACTTTTCGATTCA
>CAYQNB010000011.1:0-15399 GCA_964418805.1 uncultured Candidatus Saccharibacteria bacterium
AAAAGAATTGTACATAACTTAGTTAGGTTAGAAGATACAGGAGAATTGCTTGAGGATAAGATGTTCTATATCGTAACAGCAAACAACCCAACAGGAAAACTAATAGATACGAGAAATGGTAAGAACTTTTGGATAGCTCAAAGTGAATTTTCAGATATAGATAAGAAATACTACGACGAAGACAACATACTTAGGTATGCACTCATGAAAGGTCAGATGGATCTAGTTGAGGATACTTTCTTCATTAATGAGTTTTAATCTCCTAATTGCCAATGGCATATTCCTTCTTCCCTGACCAACAGGGTAGTAGGTTGGAAATACCTTGTAATCACTTTTTAGTTTCAAAATCTCATACTCATCATCTGTATAGTCACTAACAGATATACTCTTTCCAAGAACAATACTAGAGACCTGATTTCCGAATGTAACAATCTTTTTTGGATTAACAGTCTCAATCTCTTTATACATTAGTGCAAGATATTCCTTAAAAAGTTTGTTGCTCAGTGGTCTTGCATCAATCTGTGTACACTTAGCAAGGTTTGTAATATACACACCACTCTTCTCAATATCTGAATATATTGTATCTGCAAATTCGACACTCCAATCTTGTGCTTTCAATGATACTGCTTTTTCATATATCTCATTTGAAAGGAGACCTAGATCATTGAATATATTCCACACCTGTTTTGTTCCTAGCCAAGGGGCTCTAAGACCTTTCCAATTTAGATCTGAAGATACATTCTTTCCTGTTGGATTCATGAAGATGAACATAATCTGCGGGCTATCCACACACCCTGTTCCATATATACTTGAGAGATTAGTACCTCCATATTTCTTCTGAAGTTGATCAAATTGATTGTGAAGATTTTTAACTTGTTGCATAATCAGATATAAGTCAGTTAATACATTCAGTATACTATGAAAATATGGAAACAGCCCAGGGATGAGCACGTAATATATGAAGCACTATCTGCAATTGCCGATGGAAGAGTTGAGTTGGTGGGGGAGAACAAGGCTAAATGTACTTCAACATCTAAAGGCAAGTTTTATGAAATTGAGGTTGAACTAGAATCAAACTCAATTATGTCAAATGATAATATGGCATTCTACGTTGAAGAATTTAGCTATCCAATGATTGCCCTGCTCATTCTAAAAGATGTATACAGATATGACAAAGATATACTTCCACACTTTAAGGATATTAAATGGAAGGATATAAATCAGAAGAACAAAAATAACTATATGAAATCTGTTGGTGAGGTACTTGAGAATCTAAAGGTGAATGGAGTTGATACTGAGAATATTAAAATTGAAATAGATAGGATATATAAAGAGATATTAGATTCGACATGGTATCACCTTGGAGAGAAAAAAGTTCCACCTAATGCTTACTGACGTATTTTAGAAGCCACTCTTTTGCAGTTTCAGAATATATTTTAAGATTCTTTGCATCTTCAAAACTAACCCACATTGGCTCGTAAAAGTTTTCATCTGAATTTCTTCTTGATTCCTCACCAGAAAGAGTAGGGGTGCCTGATTTCCATTTTCCAATGAAGTAGTATTCACTCTCACCCTTCTTCTTCATGTGATTGAAGAATTCAAAAGCTGGTTTTAAGTCTTCGCATACAACTGTAGTCTCTTCAAATATCTCTCTTTGCACGGTTTCAAGTGGTGACTCACCCTGTTGCATATGACCACCTGGGAAGACATAATATTCCTCTCCATTCTTTCTTCTGTGCATTAGAAGTACCATATTATCCTTGAGTATGATTCCTCTTGCCTGCATATTATTAACCCTCACATCACTGTCTTCTCTGTAGTTTTGCATATTCATATTCATGGTATTATATATCAGTACGATAACAAACCCAACCGCAAAAAGAGTATTAGTATATGGTGATTCTGTAACATGGGGAGTTGTTCCACTTGAATTTAAGAGATTTCCATCAGACAAAAGATTCACAGGAATACTTCAAGCTAGTTTGGGAGACGATTACGAAATTATTGAAGAAGGATTAGGGTATAGAAAAGCAAAAGGTGAAAATCCACTGATGGAAAACTGTGATGGATATAAAACATTTCCTGCAATTCTTTCCACTCACTTGCCAATTGATATTCTTGTTATATACCTTGGCAAAAATGATCTTGCAAAAGAAGCAAATAAAAGCGCACAACAGATTACAGACGATTTAGAATCATATATTCCTCTGCTAAATTCGTTACTAGATACATGGGAGAATGAGTTAGATATACACAGACCTGAGAAAGTGATGTATGTATCTCCAGTGAAAATCATACCCGCCATATTTGATATCCCAGGATATTTTGATGGAGCAGAGGAAAAATCAAATCAAATTCCTCAACTAATTAAGGAGATGGCAGTAAGAAATGGTGTTGAATTTTTTGATGCAAACTCTGTTACAGAAGCATGTAAAGAAGATGGAGTACATTTAGATGAGCAAGGGAATAGGAACTTGGGAGAGGGACTTGCTCGATTTATACGAGATCTCAATTAGAATTATTTGGGATTAAGCGATGAGCCAATTTCCTAAGCAACTTATTCTTTGGAGATATTAATACTACTAAAAATTCAATATTATGAGAACCATATATGCCATCCGAAACTCTATCCAACATGTAAAGAAGTGTTTTGATAAAGTTATCTTCTCCAAAACTACCAACACTGATATCTGCAATCATTGAAAGTCGATACACTTCTTCTTGAGGCCTTTGCCTAAGTATCTCTACGACACACTTTGCAAGCTCAAAATATCTATCATAATTATTTTTTAGATTGAATCCGGGACTTAATGCTCTATCTAAGCCGCCAAAAATATCTGGCCAACCACAATTGTTATTCAACAGCTCTTCCCTAAGAGCATTCATCGCTTTCCTTGAGGCCCACAAATTAATCTCTGCTTCCTCATTGCGATTCGTAACAAAAACTACATTAGTTCCATTTCTTTGCATATTTACTAACTCTCTTACAGCTTCAACTTGGATGTGGACATCTGTGAAATATGATGCAACTGGTAAATCTTGGTTACCAATCACAACTCCATCACAATCTGTAAGACATATATGAGGGCTGTAGTTCCGAACGCGATCTATTGCATCATCAATATCATCAACATGAATAACTTCAGCTATAGGAAATATACTCTCCGTAGAAAAATTTCTCTCAGTAAATGCTAAACTCATTACCCAATACACTCAATTAAATCTTGGGCAGATTTAGTATCCATCATCTTAATTCTTAACTCATTTGCTCCCTCAAAACCCTTAACATATATCTTTACAAACTTCTTCATGATCTGAAAGTTCTTTCTCTCTCCCCAATGCATATCAAAAAGCTCTACATGTTTTTTAAGAAGATCTAGCCTTTGCTCTTTTGAAATACTCTCTGGATCAACTGAACTATCAAAAACCCATGGATTATCAAACACACCTCTTCCAATCATATACCCATCACAACCAGTCTCTTTACATCTCTGTATACCATCCTCAACACTCTTAATATCACCATTTGCAATGATGATGGTTTGAGGAGCAATCTCATCTCGAAGTTGCACAGCTCTTTTAATCTGCTCCCAGTTATTTGGCTTCGTACTCATCTCAACAGCAATTCTTCCATGAACTGTTAGAGCATCAATACCCTGATTTAGAAGAAAAGATATCCAACTATCCGTTTCAATCTTCTTAAAACCTATTCTTGTTTTAACAGATATGGGCATCTTTGGTGCACCCTCCTTAACTGCACTAATTATCTCACCAGCTAGTTTTGGATTTTGAATTAATGCACTACAAGCACCCTGTTTGGTGATCTTTCTAACGGGACAACCCATATTTAGATCAATACCATCAAAACCCATCTTTGAAATCTTTTTTGCAACCTTAAAATATGCACTCGGTGTTACACCCCAGATCTGTGCAATGAGGGGAGTTTCTGTCTCTGTTTTTTCAAGCCTCATCATTACATCATCTCTTCCCTTTGAAAGCATACCCTCACAGCTTGTGAACTCTGTAAAGAAAACATCTGGCTTTCCACATTCAAGAACAATTCTTCTAAAGACGGTATCAGTTACATCCTCCATCGGTGCAAGTACTGAGAAATTCTTTGGAAGTTTTTGCCAAAAATCTTTCATACTATTTAACAATCTCACTTAATCTATCTAACGAAATTTTGAAAACAGAGTTTGCACTACCTGCTGCTGCCACAAGTTCACTTGAACTATCAAACCCCTCAACAATATATGTTTCAAGTTTTTGAGTATGACCAAAAGGTGGAACACCTCCAATTGAGTATCCAGTTATACTTTTAACTTCCCTTGCTTCTGCCATGCGAACATCAAGAGCACTCAAATCACCCTTTATCTTCTCCAGATCCAATCTTTTATCACCTGGTGTTAGGAAGAGCTTAAAGCCTCCATCAACATATACAAGAAGTGATTTAACAATATTACTAACAGGGACACCATGCACTTTTGATGCGTCTACTGCTGAATGTGTAGGTTGTACACTCTCAACTATCGCTACATCAATACTGTTGTTTTCTATATATTTTTTGAACTCTGATACTGCCATCTGCGTATTTTATCAATATTACACACTTTTATACAGTCTAACTTTCTTGATGTAGTGGGGGAAATGTAATAAACTGGAGGAGAAATGGCTGCCCCACTTTTTAAAAAAACGCAAGAAGTTATTGACCCAATATTCTCACAAGAGGATCTATCAAACTTAACATCGCTACCTCAGCTATTTGTCTTCTCACTTCGCGACTTTCTATACTGGTGGTATATTCGTATGCCAGTACTTTATATTCTTCAGCTTCAAAGACTAGTGGTTGTGTACAATGATCAGTTATCTATCTCACTTCTAGTTCGAAAGTTCTTTGTACCGTGGCACAGAGATGGTTCATTTGTTGGATACTTTATTGGTGTTGTTATTAAGATACTATACCTACCAATCGCAATATCAATACTATTAATCGCATCCCTTGTATTCATTACTTTCATACTCTTCTGGCTTCTTGTTCCAATCCTGACCGTTATATTTCTATCCATATCATTATTTATTGTCTAAATGAGTGTATCAATTGAAAAAAACAACCTAACAGTACATGGATATCATAATAAGAATAGTAATAGGGTCGGGTTAATCTCAAAATCATACCCAGTACTTGTTGAAACACCTGCAGATCATTTCCTTCTAACCAAAAACCACTACTTCACAACATCAAGTCACACAATTAAAAAGGTTCTTGGAAA
Source organism: uncultured Candidatus Saccharibacteria bacterium (assembly GCA_964418805.1). Lineage (GTDB taxonomy): Bacteria > Patescibacteriota > Dojkabacteria > SC72 > SC72 > CAYQNB01. The sequence continues at coordinate 5,271 of CAYQNB010000011.1, forward strand.
CTTTGAAAGTATAAGTCGGTTTAATGATATAAAAACAAAATTTGCAAACATACTAATTCTTCCTGGACTTCTAATCTCAATCGCATACATTCTCCAACTTGCAGGACTAACAACTCAGGTTGCCATACTCGAATATATTCTAACTTCAAATATCACATCATTTTTCTTCTGGCTCTCAACTCTTGGTGTAATTATACTCTGGCACGAATTCTATAAATCAAAAACAAGTAGTGTAAAGCTACCCCTCATTGAAAAGATCTCTGAGAAAGAGCTTGAACTGATGAAATCAGAAGGAATCAAATTTGGAAGATATGCAAATCGCGAACTAACACACTTCCTTTCAGAAGAAACAATCTCCCTTCTAACCCAGTTCATATCAAAAGATGAGATTAAAACACTTAAACTATACCTTGCCTCATGCCAAGATGAACTAACACAGAAAGTATTGAAAAGATCTGCAGTTGAGATTAATGCACAGATACTTAAAGATGCTAATGTGACAACTAAAAATCTCCCAAACTACCCACTCGAGGGACTTAGAAGTATTCTTGTATATGCTCTTGAAGAAGCACTACTAACAGAACATCAATCAATTGAGCCTGTTCACATATTCTTAGGACTAACAAAGATCTTTAGCAGTACAATTAAGCTTGTACAGTCACAAGAAGCAAGTATCAATACACTTAGAGGTGCAACACGGTTTGAAAAGTTCAAAGGAAAAAGATTCTCCTTCTTTGATATATCAACCCCATACTTTGCAAGGGGAGGAATTGCTAAAAACTGGATATATGGATACACATATGTACTTAACCACTTTAGCAGTGATGTAAATCTGAAAGTGACTGAAAGCTCTGACAGGTTTGGAATTGGACATGAAAAAGAGATTGAGGCACTTGTTTCAATCTTAGGACGAAGTACAAAAAAACATGCCTTGCTAATTGGTGAGGCTGGTGTTGGAAAGAGCAGCCTCATTAAAGGAGTTGCACAGATGATTAATAGTGGAGAGGTGCCACCTGTACTTCTAGACAAAAGAATCGTTCAACTTGATGTTAATGGCCTAATTGCATACTCCTCAGGTGCAAAGAATCTTGAAGCTGTTGTACAAAAGGCGATGGGGGAGTTAAGCAAAGCTGGAAATACAATACTATACATTGATGAGATTCAGGAGATTGTACCTGCAAAAGCAGAAAGCTCTGGGCACTCAATTGCAGGAATACTTCTTCCATATATTCTAGATGGAAAGTTTCCAGTTGTTGGTACTGTTAATCATGCAGATTACAAAAAATACTTCTACACTAACGAATCATTTAGACAATCCTTCACAAATGTTGAAGTTGCAGAGCTAAGTATTGAGGATACAATTAGGATCTTGGAGACAAAGATTGAACAGATGGAAGATATGTACAACCTATACATCACATACCCAGCAATAGTTGCAAGTGCCGAATTAGCACAAAGATATGTAACGGATAGGATGCTTCCGGATAGTAGCGTTAATGTATTTGAATCAGCTGCAAGTTGGGGACAATCTAACAATGTTAAACAACTAACAGCAGAGCATGTTTCAAAAGCTGTCTCTCTCCAAACAAATATTCCAGTTGAGAGTATTGATACAGATGAGACAGAGAAACTAATTAAAATTGAGCAGAAGATTAAAAACAAGGTGGTTGGACAGGATGAAGCGATAGTTGCACTTGCAGAGGCACTAAGAAGAGCAAGGGTTGGGATTAGAAGTGAGAACAAGCCAATGGGTGTATTTCTTTTCATAGGACCAACAGGTGTTGGAAAAACTCATCTTGCTAAAGTACTTGCACAGGAATATTTTGAAAACGCAGAAGATATTGTTCGACTTGATATGTCAGAATATCAGGAAGAGGGTAGTGTGAATAGATTTTTGGGATCACAAAAGGATGGTGGATATTCACAAGGTGAGGTGACGCTTCTTGATAGGGTGAAGAGAAATCCATATACAGTACTTCTTTTTGATGAGATTGAGAAAGCAAATCCAAAGGTACTCGATCTCTTCCTACAACTTTTTGATGAGGGAAGATTAACAAGCTCCGTTGGACAGACTGTTGATTTCACAAATACAATAATAATATGTACAAGCAATATTGGTAGCCACATTATGTTAGAGAACCTAAGTAAGAAGGAGAATATGTGGGAAGATATAAAAAACAAGGTGACAATAGAGCTAAAACAGAAGATTAGACCAGAGTTGTACAATAGGTTTGATAAGATAATCACCTTCTCACCACACACAATTGAAGATCTAACAAACATTGCGGTACTCCTTCTCGATGATCTAGCAAAGAGAATGCTGGATAAAGGTATGACTCTTAAATGGGGTAGTGCAATACCAGCACTTCTTGCAGATAAAACAAATGAGCCGGAATTTGGAGCAAGACCTCTAAAAAGGTATATTCAGGAGAAGATTGAGGGAAAGATAGCAACAGAGATAATTGAGAACGGTTTGAAAAGTGGAGACACAGTTGAAATTAGAGATAGTTGGATAATTTAGGTTGCATTAACCCATATTTTACAATATAATCAACAGTTTCTAAGTTATAGATTAAACACATGGGAGCACTACCAAAAAGAAGAATATCAAAAGGAAGAAGAAATAGAAGAAGAGCACAAGATGGACTAAGTGCACCAGCACTAGCAGTCTGTCCAAAGTGTAAAAAGGCTAAAAGACCACACTTTGTATGCCAATACTGTGGATACTACGGCGGTGAAGTTAAAAAAGAGGTTGTTAAGAGTGAAGTTAAGAAAACAGCAGCTAAAGCATCAACAAAGAAAGTTGAAAAGAAGTAAATAGATGAAAAAAGCAACTGACCCAAGACACCACGCAAGAGTACTAGCAGTGCAATATATGTTCACTGCAGATTTCAATAAGGATAGGGAAGGAATGATTCAATACGATGCAACTGCATTAAGTGAGATAGATAGTATTGAGAAATATGATAAAGACCTATACGAGAGAATAGTAAACGGTGTTAAGGAAAAGGTTGAAGAGATTGACACGCTAATTCGTGAGTATGCACCAACCTGGCCACTTGAACAGATTAAAAAGATTGATCTAGCAGTACTTAGAATGGCAATATTTGAGGGATTTCTAACAGATATGACACCACCAAAGGTAGCAATTGACGAAGCTATTGAGCTTGCTAGAATGTTTGGAGGGAATGCAAGTGATAAATTTATTAACGGAGTATTAGGAGCAATATATGAAAAACAAAAAAGCAAAAACAATTAAAGAGCTAGTTGAATCTTTAGGAGTTAAACCTAAGGATTTAACAAAGTATGAACAAGCATTCACACACAGATCATTTTTAAATGAGAACAGATCCCAAAGAGAGAAGGGACACAATGAGAGACTAGAGTTTCTTGGAGATGCAGTACTTGAACTAATCATCTCAGAATACCTATACCACCAATTTCCAATGCGACCAGAAGGAGAGCTAACAAGCTTTAGAGCAGCAACTGTTAAAACAGATACACTCGCTACTGTCGCAAAAGAACTTGAGTTTGGAACATACCTAAAGATGTCAGTTGGAGAGGAAGCAACAGGTGGAAGAACAAAAGAATATCTTCTTGCAAATACATTTGAAGCGCTTCTTGGAGCAATATATCTAGATCTTGGATATGAGGCATGTGTTGAATATATCTCCAGAATCCTAATACCAAAGATCTCAGAGATTGTTGAAAAAAGACTTGATATCGATTCAAAGACAAAGTTTCAAGAAACAGCTCAAGCACTCTTTAGAACAACACCAATCTATCAAGTTAATAAGGAGGAAGGCCCAGATCATGAAAAGACTTTCACAATGGATGTACTAATTAATGGCAAGATACTTGGAAGTGGAAGTGGTAGTAGTAAGCAGAGAGCAGAAGAGGAAGCAGCAAGAAGCGCATTAAATAAATTAGATAAAGATGGGAAAATATCCGATAGCGCTTGATATTATCCACATTAATCTGTTAGAATACACAATATATGTTAAAAATAAGACTTAAAAGAACAGGAAAAAGAGGACAGCCACACTACAGAATAGTTGTAGCTAAATCTACAAATAAAAGAAGTGGAGCATCCATTGCAGAGATCGGATACTACAATCCTAGAAATAAACCATCAACATTTGAGGTAGACCAGGAAGCAGCAAAGGTATGGTTGAGCAAAGGTGCACAACCAAGCGAGACTGTTGCTCAATATTTTGTAAAACTCAAACTGATGAAAGCTCCAACAAAAGGTTCAACAAAACCAATTGGAAAGAAGAAGAAAAAAGCAGTAGAAGAAGCACCAAAAGCATAATTTTAGTATACAAAACATGAAAGAACTACTAGAACATATTGTTAAATCAATTGTAAATACCCCAGATTCAGTTGTCATCGAAGAAAAAGAGAGTGTAGATTTTCCAGGACTAATGATCCTTTCAATTCAAGTATCAGATGAAGATACAGGTGTTGTAATAGGAAGAAAAGGAAGAACAATCAACGCAATCAGAGATATCATCACAATCAATGCAATTAGAACAAATAAAAGAGTTAAGGTCCTTGTAAATGAGAGTGAAGATTCACCAAGACCAAGAAGAGAAGTTAAGCAGGAAGAAGTTACAAAAGAGGTTGATCCAGTTGAGCAAGCAAGTACAGAGGATATGTTAAGCGACGAACTTTAGTTCTCGATTACTCTCCCTCAATTCTATCCGCCTTGTTCTCAAATATATCCAATATCGATCTATACGTATCATACTTTGCAAAGCCCGTATATATATCTGGTGTAACAATGCTCTTTTCATTTAGATAGTATCCTGTGATTGCAAGAGAGACCTCCCACAACTGACTGTCTGCTGCTCTTCTAAGTTGAATATTGTCTGAAGAGACAATAAAGGGAGAGACTGATTGAAGCTCATCTAGGAAGGATATAATGTCTTCAAGATCTCCTCGATACTTCAATGGACCACTAACACCTTTAACAGTTGGGTCTGTGTCTCTTGCCTGATCTTTAGAACGAATTGCAATATCTCCTGCAAATATCTCCATGAATTCAAGTCCTTTTTTGCCTGCAAGATCATCTACATAGAAGGCAAAATCTGAAACCTGAAGAGAGAATGGTACAACAGTTCTTGCACTTGAAAGATCACTTTGCAATATCCCAACATCAATACCATCAAGATCACTGTTTAGCTTGTTTAACTTCAAAATCTTCTCATTAATACTCTTGCTCTCGGACTGAAACTGTACAGCATTCCTAATCATTGGAATGTAGACAAAATATGAGAGCAGAAGCAAAACGATTATGCTTAGTACCGGGACAATTAGGTCGGATACCTTAAATGACTTAACCTGTGTTTTAAACTCATTAATATCTCGCAACACTGTGGTTGCCTTCTTCTCTTTCTTCTCCTCTAATGCTGGATCAATCACAGCTTTTGTTTCAATCTTTGGTCCCTCCATTACAATGTTTTAAATGAATCGAAGTTAAGTATTCCCTCAAAAACAAACCTAACAACAGCACCATCCTTAATTACAGACTTAAGAGTTACAGTTGAGATCTGATCATCATTTGCAAGAAGGTGCCATAGTTTAGAAGCATCTGTTAGGGTACTTGCAGTTCCATTAAGTGTGAACTGAAGACCTGAGTCAAACTCAATTACATTAATTGAGCCAAGGTTGTTTGATACAGCGTTGAAGTAGTCAAGGATGTTTTTTGTTGAAAATGATGATTGCTCAATATCTCTGTAAAGACTCACTCTCTTTAATATCTCATCGTTATATCCAATTAGGTCACTTCTAGCTCTACTACTTTCCTCCAAAGCAAATAGCTGTTCTCGCTTTGTATTTAGGCTCATCTTTGAGATGACATTGTACCCAACAACCGCTATTGAGAAGATAACAAGTACAAGAAGAGCAAATGCAGAACCGAGATTAAGTGAAATCTTTCTTCCCTCAACTCTAACTTCCTGTTCTGAGAGTTCTGGAATGAGGTTAATACCACCACCACTTCGCATATTCTTAAACTTCTTCTCGACTTTTGCTTTCTTAGGGGATTTTTTCTTCTTCTCCTTCTTTATCTTCTTTTGATCAACTTCAACCTTAGGTGCAACAACAGGTTGCGTTGCCTGTTCAACCTTTACTTCACTTCCCTCTGTTGTATTTGATATCTTCTTTTCATCCATCTTTAGTCATCTTTAAGTGCAAGTCCAATTGCAACTGAATATGAAGAACCACTCTTTAATACAATGTTTTTAAATTTCTCAGGTACAACGATATTTCTCCATGGATCAGCCAGAACTGCTTCCACACTCATCGCTTTTGAAATATAGTCTGCAAGTCCAGGAAGAAGTGCACCATCTCCTGAAAGAAGGAAGTTCTTAGGAGCCTGTGCTAGGGTTTTGTTTTTATAGAATTCAATTCCTCTTCCAATCTCATTTATTGCTGCATCTATGATGGGGGAGAGTGTTGCAAATACCTTTCCTTCAAGAACTCCCTCAACAACACCATAGTTTCTCTTATACTCCTCAGCTTGCTGATATTCGAAGTTGAACTTGTTAACAATTGCCTGTGTTAGAGAGTCGGAACCGATTGCAATACTTTGTGAGAATACAAGCTGTCCTTCAAGCATGATACTCATATCAGTACTGCTTGATCCAAAGTCCAACATTACAACATGTCCCATCTTTGTACTTCTGTACATTGCTCTTCCAATTGATATCGATTCTGTTTCAATTGAGAGTGGTTCAAGTCCAGCAAGGTTTGCAACATTAATATATATATCAATCACCTTTTTAGGAGCTGCAACTAGAAGCACTTTATGTGCATTTCTATCCTGATTATATCCAAGAGGTATCCAATCCATCTGTACCTCATCAACTGGCATTGGGATATACTCTTTTGCTTGGTAGTATACAGCGCTTTCTAACTCTTCCTCCTTAACTCCTGGAAACTCAAGAAATCTAGTGAATACCGTAAACTCAGGCAGTGCCATCACCACCTTGTTATTTCTAATCTTAGAGGTGCTAAAGAGGGTCTTAAGAGCATCAGCCAGCTGTCTTTGGTGTAGGTCATCCTCACTGTTAATAACACCGTGTGGGGTCTTCTGGCTTCCAAAATTAACAAGTTCAGGGGTTGGTGTTGAAATACCTTTCAGTTCAACCGCTTTTACAGAGTGATTTCCGAAATCAATTCCAACATGGTCTGGCAGTTTGCTCATTTGAGTACTTTAAAAATTAGGCAGTTTCTATATACTTGATATCAAAGTTGTTGTGTAATGTCAATGAATACTACAAGCCATTGTGTTCATTTACATCTAAATAAAAGTGAATTATGATTTTGATATGAACCCAGAGAATCAACAAGTATCAAGTACAGAACCTATATCTCCAGCTCAAACCCCAGAGATTACAAACACCATCGAAAAGAAAAGGTTTTCTTGGTTAGACTTTTTCATGGGATTTTTTCTTTCAGCATCACTTCTTCTAGCAGGGTATTTTGCATATACATATTTTAATCCCCAAACCGCAGATACAAATACAGCCGATGAGATTGAAGAGCAGAAGGATACTGAAGTTAAGAGTGTAAAACACGAAATGGATTGGTATACGATTGAAGTACCAAGTGACTGGACAGTTACAAAAGTTGGAATTGTTGATAATCCTGATGATTCACTCGAAGATGAAACATATACTTACCTAACTTCACCGTCAGGTTCTTACATCACATATTACTCTTCAACTTTCACAGGCTTGGCAATTGGTTACGGTTATAGCCATTGTGATAGTGAATTTCCAAATGGTAATGTTTTGGATGCATCACAAGCTCTCGAATGCGTGTTTCTAGAAAGTGATGAGGTTAGCTATGCGAGATCCCAAGAAGACAATGCTTTAGAAATGGATGTATGGACAATTTACGAGCAAGATTCTTCGTCTAAGAATGTATATTTTGTCTCACCTTTTAATAATTTCAAAGTATTCACTAAAAGCGATGCTGATTTGAAAATATTAGATGAGGTCATTTTAACAATTAGAAATAACAGTGTAGAGGAATAGTTTACTTCCCCAATATCTTCCCAACCTCAACAAGTAGATCCTCATACTCTAATTCTGTTTTAATTAGGTATGATGCAGCTCCCAAATCAAATGCCTCTTTGATTACCTTTTCACTTGTCATGTTTGAGAGAACTACAATGGGCATATCTCCATGTGCACCTTTGTCATCCTTAACTGTTCTGAGTACCTCTAAGCCATCAATACCAGGCATCATTAGGTCAAGAAGTACTAAATCGATATTCCCCTGATTTGCTTTCATACTCTCTAATCCTTTATACCCATCTCCCGCAGAGACAACGGTATATCCACCATTTTGGAGTATCTCTACGTATGAATCTAGAAGTGCTTTTTCATCTTCAACAATCAATATGACTTTTTTCTCATCCATTATCCTATACAACCAACTTATTCTGTTCTAAGTGTACCATTTCCATTAAAGAGAACATAGTCAAAGATTGGAGATGCCCACTCTTGTTGAGGAATCTGAATCTCTTTAGCTCTGTATGAGCCTGAACAGTTTGCGGCAACAACAATCTTAACCATCTGAGTATCTTCAATACACTGTGCACTTGAAAGTGATGACTTAACAGATACAACTGAATTAATGGCACGGACTCTAACCTCATCAAGATCATGACTTCCCTTGCTTCCAAGTGGAAGGGAGAGAGTATCACCAGCTTGAAGTGGTATCCATGAGTCTGTAAAAGTGTCACCATCAGGACAGCTTCCACCACTTCTAATGAGGCAGTATTGGGAGATATCATCATACTCATACACCTTTATGCTTGATGCTGCACCCTGTGCATTATAGTTTCTTGCATACACCATTGAGATTGATACACCAGCATTAGTACCACCTCTTGGTTCAAACTCTAAATCTAGTGTACAAGCCGCGGGGGAGGGGGTCTGCTGTCGAACTACAAAACTTCTAACACCATCTGGTCGAATCTCGTAGTCATCCTCTTCTGTTGCGAGCCCCATACTGATTGATATATCTGAACCATCGTTTGTACATGCTCCAAATGTATCCAATACTCCTGTTGAGACACCTGCATCAGTCAAAAACTGTCTAACCTGACTTACACCTTTAACCTGACATCCTGTGGATGTCATCAACCCTTCACCATACTGTGGATTAGAGCATAGTGTTTCAAGTTCTGTTACAGATGTTCCTTTAATTGTATCCAGAAGTGAATCTGAAAGCTCAAGAGCCTCTGCAGATGACTTTTCATCAACAATTCTCTCTCTATCCCTCATCACTCGCGAGAGCATCGCCATTCCAATTACAACGGCAACAACAAGTACAATCATTACAACTGCAAGTGCCTGTGCTTCATATCTTATATTTTTCTTCATTAGCTTTTTCATTATAGTGGTTTAAATCCGACCTCTCTTTTAAATGTTTCTACATCTCCACCAAAAACCTTAGTTGCAAAGTTTAGGTATCTATTATCAAAGTGTATTGCAATTGCAGGGTATGCATTATTATCCAACAATCCTAGAGATCTTTGAAGAACTAGTGAGGAGTCTGTTCCACCACCAAATGCAATCATTCCACCATTAATCTTAAGTCCATCCTTAACAGTTTCGCTATCATCAACCTTAGGGATTATTATCTGCCCGTCAGCCACAAAATATCCATATACCTGATCATATACAGGGTATGAGGAGCCACCTGAAAGATAGTCACCATCTGTTATTGATATATTACCGTTAGTTACAAACATACACCCACTTCTGTAGTTGCTTGCAGTGACGCTTGGGTTTACGATGATATTTCCATCAACCATGAAAGTAGTTCTTGTATTACATATAAATCCACTCTCAATTGTTAGAGTACCAGGAACTTTAACAACACATTCAGTACTGTTATTACACCTTACATTTGTGTTTGGATCTCTAATTGTATTGCTACCCCCTGAGAGGGAAGTAGGGGAGTCAAAGTTAATATCTCTGTATGCTACTGGGTTTGTTGCGAGTCTACTGTTATATCTTCTAAGAAGATTATTATACCAATATCCGCTCTTGTTATTGCCATCCCTATACCCTGTTGCTCTTGTTGAGCTTAGGTTAACTGATTTAAG
>CAYQNB010000012.1:0-14678 GCA_964418805.1 uncultured Candidatus Saccharibacteria bacterium
TCTTTGAGGTTCTTCACAAGTATGATGCAAATAGATCTAGATTAAAGACATTTCTGTTTGGAATTGCGGTAAATAAGATAAGACAGAGTTGGGATAAGAAAGGTAACGCAACCTCTTTAGACGAAGAGATACATATAAAGGAAGAGTTTGAACAAACCGTTGATGATAAAAAAGCGTCTGAGAAACTATATAAACAGATTGTAAGTGCGATGGATGGCTTAAGTGAAAAGTACAGGCAGGTAATTAAATATAGATATCTTGAATTAAAGAGTATTAAAGAAACATCATCTTTAATGAATATATCTGTATCTAATGTAACAACGATACAAAACAGAGCGATAGGTAAATTAAAAAAGATTGTAAATGAAAAAAGTAAGTAGTGAAAAGATTATAGAAACTCTAATAACTAATTCAACCATAGATAACTCAAAGTACAAGAGGGATCTTGAAAGTGAATTAGTAGAAAGATTTTCTAAAAGATCGTATATAAATTTAATATTTTTTAATATGCAAAGATATAGTAAATATCTAGTAGTTCTAACAGTTCTTCTCTTTTCTGGCCTTGTCTTCTATCAATACAACAGTAGTAAAGTGCTTGTCGCACAGTATGATAGCGTCACAGCAACACTTCCAAAGGCAGATGAGGGGGATCAAATGGTATCAGGGATGAAACTTGCAACAAAGCAGTATGATTCGATTTCAGAAGCTCAGCAGGATCTCGATTTCACAATCCTAAAACCAGCAGATGTATTTGATGGTGCTCTCTCACTTGTTGAGATACCTGAAACTTTTGATGAGAGTATCGCTAATGCAGTATATTTGGAGTTTGCTAAGAGTGATGAGCAATTTTTAAGGATTGCACAAACTAAGATGGATAAAGGTGATTTCTATATATCCCCAACAAGTACAAAGGTTCAACTAACTATTGATGGAGAAAATGTAGAGGGATACTATGAAGAATATGATATGTTCATAATGGATGAGTATTCAGAGGATGCAGTATATCTAGGTGGAGGTAGTCCAGTTAGAGGAATACTTATCTTCTACTACAACAATCTAAGCATTGAAGTTTCAGAGTATGGTGATCTAAGTATGGAGCAGTTAGTACAAATAGCACAGTCTATATAATAATAAGTCCTACTTATTAAAAAAATAGCCCTAGAGATAGGGCTATTTTATATTTCATGACCGAATTCATTGATTACTAATCCTCTAGAATCCTTGCAACTGCATTTCCATTCTCTCCCGAAATTACTTCTACAGAGTATCCCCCTAAATCCATTGTTATTGTTTTTCCGTCATCTTCCTCAGTACAAGTTGATCCTTCAATTGGACACGTTTTAGCCGTGCTAAAGCTTATTCCTAATGGAATCGGATATTTACTAATATCTTTATCAGTCTCTCTTTGACTAGGTGCTCCAAAAGAACTGTAAGCAGAGGCAATCGTAAGAAGAACAATTGAAAAAGCTAGTCCAATAGAAGCATATTGTATAATTTTTCTTTCTCCAGTACCTCTTTCTCTATTGCGAGGCATTCTAGCTTGAACTGGAACTTGTGCTCCTGCACCTCTAACTTCTCTTCTAATTGCTTCATATTCAGCGGGTGCTACAGCTCTTACTTGTGCAATTCGCTCTAGTCTAGCTGGATCACCACTTACTTTTGCAGATACTTCAGCAGCTGTTTTATGCCAATTAGGATCACCCTGAGGTAAAACAGGTCTTTCAGCTTTTGCTCTTTTTAGTACGTTGTCTAAAATACTCATAAATCTTTAGTGAAATAATTAATATGATATATTATACCCTATAGTATGCGATAATTCAAACATATACTCTAAAGAATATTTATAATAATAAGTGTGATATAGAATATAGAACTACATATTAATACTGTATTAACAAACATATTTGACCTATACTCCCCCTTTAACAACCTTCTATTCATAGCAACAATTGATATTGCAATGAAAGCCATTGTAAATGCATTTATAACAGCACCTGTTGTAATTAGCCAAAGAGGTTCTTTAAAACCGATTAGTAGTATAAATATACCAATGAAAAGCTGTATTGAAACACCAATGTTGTATAGGAATGCTGTTTTTAGATGAGAATGATACTTTATTAAAGTATATACAAATATCCTTGCTGTTATATCATATATACCAAGCTGAACTGAAATTAGAGCAAAGAAACCAATTAGTATGAAAAAGATTGAGAAGAAAGAACCAAACTGCATACCAAGAACCTCTGCCTGAAACTTTAAGAAACTAAGATCCTTTGGAATATCAACAGTATCTTTAAGAAGAACATGAGAGATATATCCAAGCATACAGATTGTTAGAATACCAAGAAGCCAGAAGAATGTTGTATTTTCAAATATCTGAAACCTTCTTAAGCTCTTAAAGTTCTTAATGCTCCCTTCACTCTCATCAGGAGCTACATTGTAGTGTGCTAGATGCTCCTCATCCTTAATCTTTGGTACATATCTTGTCATACCGTGCTTCTCATCAATTGTATAGAAACTTTGAGAGAGAATTAGTACACCACCTGTACCAGCGTATGCAACAGCCCCAATGAAGATTGTTAGGTCCTCAGATGAAAGTATGCCAAATGAATTGTTTCCAAGCCCTAGCACTCCTTGTAGCATCTCTGAGACGATCTGTAGGTCAAAGAGTCTAATGAATAGGTAGATTATGAAAATGAAGCTAACAAATACAATACTTGTCTGTACAAATTCCACCTTCTTGTACACATCTTTTCCAAAAACAAGAAGTGCAGCACAGCAGACTAGTATGAAGTATGGGAGTATTGAGTATAGATTTGGTGATATTGTAACAACATCAGAGAGTAGTTTCGTACTTGAAGTCGCAAAGCCAGGCCATCCAAAACCGATAACGGCAAAGAATATTAGGAGAATTGGTAGTTTTTTGTTAAGTCTGTAAATACCTGATACAAAGTCCTCTCCCCTAACAGATGTATATCTTTGTAGTTCAATGATTAAGAAAAGTTGTATTGTAATGCCAAGTAGTGCTCCCCAGAGAATATCAAAGCCGTGTAATACGACAAGAAAAGGCCATAGTATATATTCCCCACTTCCAAGTCCAAGTCCTAAACTCACAATACTAGCACCGATATTTTTAAGTGAGAACTTAAGTTTTGGAAATGGTTTAACCATACTTGATAATATTTGGTATATTATACAAATGCAAATAATTGGAATTACAGGAACAATTGGTGCTGGAAAAAGTACAGTTGCTCATATTCTTGTTAAAAAGCACGGTTTTAAGCAATATTCAGTTAGGAAGTTTTTAGATGAGATCTTGTTCAAGAGAAAACTTGAATCAACAAGACCAAATCTTGTTGCTCTTGCTGACGAGCTTAGATTTGAGCATGGTCCTGAATATATTGTAATGGAGATATACAAGAAAGCCTTTAAAGATGGAGGCGATTGTATAATTGAAAGTATAAGGACAATCGGTGAAATTGAGAGCTTGAGAAAGATGAAAAATTTCACACTTCTTGGAGTTAGTGCACCACTTAGATTGCGATATGAAAGAGTATATAGCAGAGGTGCAAGTACAGATGCAGTATCATTTGAGCAGTTTAAAAAAGATCAGATTCGAGAGGGTCGTTCAAAAGATCCTCGAGTTGGAAATCTGTATGCCTGTTTAAGAGTTGCTGATATTGTAATACAAAATAGTGGTACTGTTAAACAACTTGAGAGTGAAATTGATAAGATATTTAGCAGCAAAAAGCACTCCTAGAGTGCTGATTGCCTGAAATGGAAAGGTAATTTTACGCTTTCTTATTCATAGACATAGCAAGCATATACAATGCAGCCAATCCTACCAATGTATATACCGATCTAGTTAACATAGTCATATCTCCAAGAAGATATGCAACTAAATCAAATTCCAAAAGTCCAACCAGTCCCCAGTTTAAACCTCCTACTACAACAAGGACCATTACTAACATATCCATTGTGCTCATTTTCATATCAAACTACCTCCTTTCTTTGAGTTAGTAGCCATCTACTATTCTTACAGTATTAGTTTGGGATATTTTTGTCAATATTGGGGAAAAGAATGCGTATTACTTTCCCTTAACTCTCTTGTTTGCTTCGTATTCTTGCTGTTTATTGAGGAATTTCTTTCTTATTCTTAGACTCTTTGGTGTTACCTCAAGAATCTCATCTGTTGCAATGAAAGATATTGCATATTCTAGTGTTAGCTGTATTGGTGTTTTAAGAGCAACATCTGTAATTACTGCTGTTGACATTCGTACATTGCTCTTCTCTCTTGCTTTAAGAGGATTCACAAATATATCATCATCATACTTGTTAATACCTATTACCATACCTTGATATACCTGTGTATTTGCAGGAATGAATAGTTCTCCTCTTTCTTGAATTGTATTTAGAGCGTATGCAAGGGCTGTACCTGTCTCACTTGATATCAATCTTCCCTTGTGTGACATCTCTACATCATCAGAGTATTTAACATTCTCTAGGAATTGATTGTTCATTATGAGGTTACCCTTTGTTGCTGTTAGGAGGATTCTTCTAAGACCTAAGAGATTTCTAGTTCTAATCTTGTACATTAGTCTAACCTGACCACCATCCTGCTCCATATTTAGAAGCTCTCCTTTTCGTGCATTAACTTCTTGTGAAATGACTGAATAGTAGGCTTCTGGTGCTTCAACATACACCTCTTCCATAGGTTCCATCTTAACACCATCTATAACGGTAATAATTACCTCTGGCTTTCTAATCTGAAACTCGTAACCTTCTCTTCTAAGGGTTTCAATTAAAATACCAAGATGTAGTTCTCCTCTTCCTGAAACATAGTATGAACCATCACTGTTCTTTTCAATCTTAAGTGATACATTAATTTGAGATTCCTGCTCAAGTCTGTTTTGAAGCTGTTTTAGGTTTGCAAATGTTCCCTCTTTTCCAAGAAGTGGTGAAGTATTTGCTTCAAACTTAATCTTAAGTGATGGAGGTGATATCTGAATGATTGGAAGTGTCTCAACAAGCTCTGTTGAACATACAGTGTCTCCAATATTGATATCCTCTGTTCCTGCAATTGCAACGATCTCTCCAACAGAAGCACTCTTAACCTCTACATATTCAAGACCCTCTTTAACAAAAAGACCTTTTACTGTTGATTGTACTCTCTTATCCTTCTTATCATCATTAACAATTACAATTGTCTGTGCTGCTTTAAGCTCTCCTTTGATTATCTTTCCAATTGCATATCTTCCTCTATGTTGATCAAAATCAAGAAGGGAAACCTGCATCTGAAGCGGTCCATCACCGACTCCCTCTGGATGTGGTATATATTCAATTATCCTATCAAGAAGTGGTGTTGTATCACCTTGAAGCTTTGTAATCTCACCTTCTCTTTCTGTTGGAAGTTGTTCAAATACTTTTCCGTCTCTTGCAACAGCATAGAAGGTTGGGAATTCAAGTACTGACAGGTCTGTTGCAATCTCTAAGAAAAGATCTTGTATCTTTCCAACTGTTTTAGGTGCATCTGCATACTTCTTATCTATCTTATTCACAACAACAATAGGTTTAAGGCCAATCTCAAGTGCTTTTTTGAGTACAAATCTAGTTTGAGGCATAACGCCTTCCTGTGCATCAACCAAAAGAAGGCATCCTTCTGCAAGATTTAGTGTTCTTTCAACCTCTCCACCGAAATCTGCGTGTCCTGGCGTATCAATGATGTTTATCTTATGCCCCTTGTATGGTATTGAGGCGTTCTTTGCCTTAATTGTAATTCCTCTTTCTCTTTCAAGCTCGTTGTAGTCAAGAATCTGCTCCTGATCCATCTCTTCTTGATTTGAACGAAATATCTTGCTCTGTTTTAGAAAAGCATCAACAAGAGTTGTCTTTCCATGGTCAACGTGAGCAATTATTGCAATATTTCTAATATTCTCTTTATTCATAACTATTAACACAAAATATGTGGAAACTATGGATTATATCACTTAACCTGTTTTTCTGATACTATCTATAATAATTTAAGGATTGTTAAATATGACAAAGGAATTCACATTAGAACAGGCAGTACAGATTGGAGATCAGCTAGGAGTTGATTGGAGTGTAATACCAAAAGAGCAATTTCAAAAGGGAATGAATGTTGAACTAGAGCATGGAAGCAGAGATGCGAGAACAGATGTAACAAAGGATGATCCACTCTCAACAGGCAAGATTGCATGGGCTCACCTTCTAGAGACACCAAAGTATTATATTCTTCTTGAAGAAGTTGAAAATGAAGCTGAACAAACTAACTAAAGAACAAGAGCGAGTAATTGTACACAAAGGTACAGAGATGCCATTTACTGGACAGTATGACGATTTTTGGAAAGAAGGAACATATGTTTGTAGAAGATGTGATAGCCCTCTGTACACCTCAACATCTAAATTCCACTCTGGTTGTGGATGGCCAAGCTTTGATCAGGAGATTAAAGGTGCTGTTAAAAGAGAGACGGATAGTGATGGCAGAAGAACTGAAATATTGTGTAATGCATGTGGAGGGCATCTTGGGCATGTTTTTGAGGGTGAGGGATATACAAAGCTAGATACAAGACACTGTGTTAATTCAATATCACTTAAATTCATACCAAAAAAGGATGATTGAGACTGTTGTATTTGGTGGTGGATGTTTTTGGTGTACTGAAGCTATATTTAAAAGCCTAATTGGTGTTAAAAATGTTCTTTCAGGATATTCGGGTGGTGATGGGAGTACTCCAACATATGAGACAGTTTCAGAGGGAATTGGTGAATATGCGGAGGTTGTTAAGATTGAGTATGATTCATCTCTAATTCCTTTTGCCGATCTTTTTGAAATCTTTATGCATACTCACAATCCAACAACATTAAACAGGCAGGGTGCTGATGTGGGTGTGCAGTATAGGAGCGTTGTTCTATACACCACAGAGGCTCAAAGAGAGATTTGTGAGAAGATAATTGGTAAGTATAATGAGGATAGTGAATTTGGAGGAAAGGTTGTTACACAGGTTGAGAAATTTGAACAGTTCTATGAAGCAGAACAATATCATATCGATTACTACACTAAAAACAAAACCGGTTCATACTGTAGTGCTGTTATTACACCAAAACTAACCAGTTTACGTAAAAAGTATGAAAAGTTTGTAAAAGAGTAGTTACTTCTTAAAGTATCTCTCAATTAGAGGTACAACCTGCTGTTTTCTTGAGACAACTCCTTCAAGATATATCTGATTATTCTCAATCTTTGTTTTAAATATCTTTTCAAGCTCAGAGGCTCTCATTCCATCAACGATTGCAATACAATCTCTTCTGAGAAGATCTGTAACAAGTACCATTCTGATATCAAATTGCTCTTTCTTGTTTAACTGTACAAGCTTTTTGTGTATATCACTAAACTTCTTTTTTAGTTTCTGGTTATCCATGGTTTCAACTTGGCTAATCTGATATCTCACCTTCCCAACTGCATACTCTTTGTAGTCACGCATTACAATATCTTCTACCTTCATCTTCTCCCATACATCTTTCTTCTCAAACACCTCTCTTGCAAATGCTGAGAGATCTGTAATTCCTGATATTGCTGAGAGCTCACCTGCAACTGTTCTATCCACAAATGTTGTAATTGGGGACCTGAGTGCGAGTGTGTCATCAAGTATTGCAGCAAGCATTAGTCCAGCGATCTCTGGCTTGATTTTGAAGTTTGCTCGTATTAGTTTTTGTGCAATAAGTGTTGTTGTTGAGCCATATGGTCGTATTGTTATCTTTGGTGGGAAGTTTGTTTCAAGATTTAGCTTATGATGGTCAACAACTTCAATGATCTCTGCCTTTTGCCATCCATTTGGTCTCTGTTGAGGATCTGTATGGTCAACTAGTGCAATCTTTTTACCTGATACATCATTTAGCATCTGTGGAATCTCAATTCCAAATTTCTTAAATGCCCATGTTGTGACATCATTAACCTCATCTGCTCGAACTGCAGTGTAGTTGAAGTCTCCTCTGCTATGTCTATATATCTGATATGCATATGCTGATACAACTGCATCAAGATCAGGTTTTAAGTGCCCGATTATGTAAACGGTATCCCCTATTAATATATTTTCAATTGGTGTGTCCATATCTTTGTGTGATTATTAAACCATCGATTATACCATATATAACAACATAAATACGGTGTTGATATCAGTATACTCGGTGTATATACTGAATATATGCTTGAACTTTCAGATGCACAAAACAGTATTCTAAAGAAGATAATCTCATGGTTTGATAACAAAGATTCCTCACGCCTGTCACTTGGTGGATATGCTGGAACTGGAAAAACTACACTGATTGGATACTTAAGTCTTGAGCTTCGTCAGAAAAAGAAGCCTGTTAGGATTGCATTCTGTAGCTATACTGGAAAAGCATCAAGAGTTTTGAAGAATAAACTGGAGGCTGTTGATGCAATATTTCCCGATGACTATATCGGTACAATTCACAGACTAATATATACGCCTGAGGTTGATGGGGATAATCAGATAATCGGTTGGAAAAAGATTGTTGAAGGTGAATTCCAATACGATTTAATTGTAGTTGATGAGGCATCCATGATTAATGAGTGGATATGGGGAGACCTAACCTCTTTTAATGTCCCAATTCTTGCTGTGGGAGATCATGGTCAGCTTCCTCCAATTGATGGAACGTTCAATCTCATGGAAAAGCCAGATCTTAAACTTGAAGAGATATATCGTCAGCACAAGGATAATCCAATTATATATCTATCCCAGATGGCAAGAGAGCACGGTCGTATCCCTCCTCTTGAGTTTGGTGAAGGTGTCAGAAAGATGCTTCGAAGCAGTGATTCAACGCAGGAGTATCTGGGAGACCTTTTTAGTTCATTTGATGATGATATGCTTGTACTTGTTGGATATAACTCAACAAGAGTTAAGTTAAATAGTGCAATTAGAAAACTTCTTGAATTTGAAAGTGAAGCTCCAATGACTAAAGACCGAGTTATATGTCTAAGAAACAACCACTACAAACAGATATACAATGGGATGATGGGTAGAATATCACAGATTGAGTTTAAAAGTGATGATTGGAGCAAGTATTACAACACTACAATCAACCTAGATGATGAACAGTATCCATTTGAGGGAAGGATCTCATACAAACAGTTTGGGGCTAAGCAGACACTGCACAATGAGAAGAATGATGAGACTGATCTGTTTGATTTTGGATATGCAGTTACAGTCCACAAAGCACAGGGCAGTCAGGCAAAGAGAGTTGTAATATTTGAGGAGAAGTTTGCTGGTATGGAGAAGGGTATGTGGAAAAGATGGCTCTATACTGCCATTACAAGAGCAAGTGAACAGCTATATATCGTCGGTTAATGTGAATGATTGTGCATTCCTTTAGCAACATCCTCCTTTTTAAGATATCTGCTTGCAAGATATGTAGTTGCAGGGATGCTGAGAATTAGGCCGACACTTCCAACAAGTGTTCTTGCAATCTCCTCCGCAAATATCTCAAGGGAAAGTGTTTCGTACATATTTTCTGATGATGAAAGAAAGAAGAGTGTTGCAAGTGGAAGAGAAACAGCAATATATGCAAGAAAGAGAGTGTTCATTAGTGACCCAATATGTGAGCTTCCAACCTCCATCGCTGATTTGAAAATCTCCTTTCTATCCTTCACCTTAGATCTTTTGAGTAATTGCCCAACTGTTGTAACTTGGCTAACACTTGCATCATCAACAACACCAAGAACACCAAATATGAAGCTTGCAACAAGAAGATCTTTAATATTTATACTATTCTCCGAACTAATTCCAAGCATTGTACTTGTCTCCTCTCCAAATCCACTTAAGCCAAGAAGCTTTGATGAGGATATTGCTAATATATACGCTGATACAATTCCAAAAAGTGAACCTAGTATTGCTATGGAGCTTTGTCTGTTTAATCCATTTGTATTGTATATCTGAATTGAGAACATGAAAAAACCAACAACTGTTGCAACAAGTATTGGGTTATATCCTTGGATTATGAGAGGAATTATTATATATCCAATTACAAGTATTGAAAAAAGAAGTGATATTGTTGCGTTAAAGCCTCTTTTGCCTGCAATTGCTGTTGTTATGAGGATGAATATTGCAAAAAGAAAGTAGTATGTTGGTACTCTATCTCTTCCAACAAATACAAAACTATCTGTTTCATCAATGTAGTTAACAAGTATCCTATCCCCACTCTTAAGACTTTCTGTATCTGTTAGCTGTACTTTGCCTGAGAATACCTCTAGGCTTGAACTTTTACCCTTATATGTGAACTCTATAGCTCTACAACCATACTCTTGATCAACTATGAACTCTGTTTGGCAATCAATATCTTGTACATTTGTAATCTTTGTTGAAAAGGTTGTGTGTGATCCGTAGTTTACAGAGTATCTACTACTTAGATCGTTAACAAAAAGTCCTACAAGGAGTAAAAAGAGAAGGAGGAATGTGAGTTTTAACAGTTTGCTTTTACTAAACATATAAGAAAGTATACACTACTTCTTATTTGGATTGTCCAATACCATAATTACTTTTCCGTTAATCAGTGAGTTGCTAAATCTGTCTAGATATATTGGCATATGGTTTGGATTATCTGACTGTGGGTATAGGATAATCATGTCCTTCTCTCTTTTGATTGTTTTAAGAGTTGCGGAGTTGTCAAGTACTGCTACAACAGCGTCCCCATCATATATCTCCTGAGTTTTTGAAACTACTACATAGTTCCCATCAACCATAGGTTTGCCCTTAATCTCCTTTTGATTCATTGAGTCACCTTTTACAATAAGCGAGAATAGTTCACCTCTTTTCTTAACAAGATTCTTATCAAGATGTAGTACTCCTAATCTATCCTCCTCTGCAATTGCTAATGGTTTTCCAGCGTTTGCATACCCAAGTATTGGGATGCCAATCAAGTACTCATACTCCTCTTCCTCTACAAGTTGGATTCCTCGTGCTTCACTTGTTCTAATAATGAATCCTTTCTTCTCAAGTGAGTTTAGGTGATTAACAACTCCCCTTTTAGTATTGATACTTAGAAGCTGTTGAAGTTCACCAAGTGAGGGTGCGTGTCCATTTTCCAAAAAGAAATCACGAATTATACTTAGTACTCGTGTCTGTTTTTCTGTTAGATATGGGTGCATTTTGCTTTGTTAACAACTTAGTATACACAGTATACCAGAGTGAGAAAGTTGTGCAATACTTTTCGCTGTAATTTTTTCTACAAGCTCAATTACTTGCAATTGTAACCTGCTTTACCTATACTAACTCATTAATAATTTTATCCCTTTTTAAAATGGCAACAGCAAAAACTGAGGCTACACCAAAAAAGGCTACAAGAGTTGTATCAGTAAATGATATCAGCTTTAACAAAGAGAATGCTTTGATGGCTGCTCTTTCTTGTATCCCAATTGTCGGTGCAGTTGTTTTCTTCGTAGAGAAGAAAGATCTTTTCGTTAGATACTTTGCAGCACAGTATGGTCTTCTAGGACTTGTGTGGCTTGCAATTACAGTAGTTCTTCCTCTTCTTTCTGTAATTCCTGTAATCGGTTGGATAATCGGTATCCTTCTTGTATGTATTACACCAGTACTCGGACTTGGTACATTAGTTCTTGTAATTCTTGGTGCTATGAAAGCATACAAGGGTGAGAGATATGATGTTCCTCTTCTTTCTAAGTATGCTCTTCAACTTATGAGTAAGTTCTAAGTATATTTTTGAATTTGAGAAAGGGAGGTTTAAGTACCTCCCTTTTTTAATAATGGTGTGTTAAAATGCAAAAGTATTCGGGGAGTAGTTCAGTTGGCTAGAACGCTGCGTTTGGGACGCAGAGGCCGCAGGTTCAAGTCCTGTCTCCCCGACCATCTTCTTTCAAACATATCTTTATCTGTTAATATATATCCATGATTACTTTCGATTCCAAAGTACAGAAAATATTGCAGGATTTTATTAATCTTATTGATATCGAAGAATATCTCATATATGGCAGTTGTGCATATGCCTTTTATACAAATGAAAATATTACAATCTCTGATATTGATATTATTATCTCTAAAGACAAATTTAATGAGATTATAGAAAAGCTTAAGCATTCTGATCTATATACTGTATTTCCATCAGAAAAGTCGATACATGTGAATGTAAACTCTTTGCTTGGAAATGATGGTAAGCCGTTTGATATTTCACTTGATAGCTTTGAGGACTATTTCCTCCCAATGGACATTGATATGAAATCTTTTGAAATAAATATGAATAATGAAATTGAGTTGAGATATATTAGAAAGGAAGACTTAATAAAGATATATAATGAAAAATCGTCAACACATCCTAAATTAGATGAGTATAAGAGGAAAGCGAATAAACTATTGGAGATTCGTAATTAGATCCTAGCTCTTATTAAGTATCCTTCTTAAAGCTTCACTAATATATGGATATGTTTTCCAACCTATTAATACTCCGATAAATAGTGTAACTGATATATACAGAATATGTATCATCTAATTAATCCTCTTAAATATCTCTTCTGCTGTATTTGCCATTGAATTGTTTGTTGCACTGTATGTGTCTCCCTCATCTGTACTGTCCTTATCCAATATATTCATTCTCCTTAGTCCTTCACATATTGCTCTAACTTTTCCCTCTGTAGTCTTTGACTCTTTAACAAGATCTTCTACAAGAACTGGTTGATGTACTTCAAAGAGATGATGCAATATTACAATTGCATATGGATCTGAAACTATCTCAAAAAGATTTGCGTATCTGCTTGCAACTGCATATGTCATTGTATTTAAATGCTAAAGTATGGTAACAATATATTAGAAAAAATAATGATAAATTACAATGTTTAAATATATTAAGGCTTCAGTACTCACAATCTTCCTATTGCTTCTTTCAAGTACAATAGTTGGTGCGTATGAACCAGTTATCAAAGTACCAGCAATCTCAAACTCTAGCAGTGTGTGGAATGATGCAGTTCAACTTGAAGATCCAAGTGTGTCGTCTAAGGCGATATATGGCTCTTTAAATGAAACAGAGCTATTCGACTACTACACATTTGTAGCTACAAGTGATGGAACAATTGATATATCGATAGGAAAGAGACTTGGAAGTGGATCTGATACATTTGCTCCCCTATTTGCATTTATATATCCAAATACTGCTTCAATCACAGACGATCAAGATATAGAAGATGATGTTGTTGTGGATGATGAAGAGCAACAAGCACCTATAACTGTACCTGATGCTCAATATGATGCACCTGATGGATATGAGGTTGTCTTTTCAGACAACTTAACCGATATTCTTTCTGAGAACTATAGATATGGACTTGTAGCACAGACATATCAGCGCTCACCTGTACAATCTTTTGATGTTAAAAAGGGAGAAAGATACTATGTTGGTGTTATTGATTCAGTTAGTGGAAGTGGTGATTATGTATTATTCCTTGGAGATGAGGATATATATTCAATATCTAATCCATTTAGTCTTATCTCAAACATCGCAGTTATCAATCTAGGACTTGAATCATCAGAAAATATTAGTTGGTCAAACTATCTTGCAACGCTCCTAATAATAGTTGGCTTAATTGTTGCACTTGGAAGTGTACTTGTTATTGATATTCATGGATACCTTGCACGAAAGTCTGAGTATTGGACAGAAGCAACAACACGAAGTCACAAGATTACAAAGCCTTTAATATGGATCGGTACATCTTTGTATGCACTTGGTCTATACCTATACTTCTCTGCTCTTCAGTTTAGCGGAAGTGGTTTAATACTTCTGGTACTGCTTGCTGTGATGATACTTAATGGTGCATATCTATCATTTGTTGTGAGTCCTCACCTTTTATCAAGAGAGCTTGATTCACAGTCTAGCTCAATATTGGAACCAAAATGGCAAAAGAGAGTTACAATGTCATTTATGATATCTGCATTCTCTTGGTGGAGCAGTGTACTTCTTATCGTTCTTGAGATTGTTAAGAGAGGTTAATGTTTACTTGCAAGCCACTTTTCAGCATCCATAGCTGCCATACATCCCATTCCTGCTGCTGTTATTGCCTGTCTATATTCATGATCATGAACATCTCCAGCGACAAATACACCTTCAATGTTTGTTCTTGTATGGTTTGTTACCTTTATATACATGTTTTCATCTAGATCAAGAGTGTTTGTTAGGAAAGCTGTATTTGGATCATGTCCAATTGCTAAAAAGAATCCATCAATATCAAGTGTTCTTTCACTGTTATCCTTATTATTTACCAATTTCACACCAACCACCTTATCCTCACCCAATATCTCCTTTGCCTCTGTATTCCAAAGTATCTCAATCTTAGGGTTGTTTAGTACTCTCTCTTGCATAATCTTGCTTGCTTTAAGTTGATCTCTTCTGTGAATCAGGTATACCTTTGAGGCAAACTTTGTCAAAAATGTTGATTCCTCAACAGCACTATCCCCTCCTCCAACAACAGCAACAACCTTTTCTTTGTAGAAGGCACCATCACATGTTGCGCAGGTTGATACACCTCTGCCGTAGAACTTGTCTTCTCCTAATATTCCTAATCTTTTTGGTGAAGCACCTGTTGCAATGATTACAGCCTCAGCCTCATATGTTTTGCTTGCTGTACTAACTTTTTTAATTTCTCCATCAAG
>CAYQNB010000013.1:0-13672 GCA_964418805.1 uncultured Candidatus Saccharibacteria bacterium
GACATTGTGTACTTAGAATTGAGCCAAATGAAACAGGAGCAGGATTTGAATTCTCAAATGAGATTAAGGGAGGAGCAATTCCTAAAGAATATATCCCTGCAATTGAAAAGGGAATTAAGGAAACAATGCTTGCAGGTGTTGTTGCTGGATATCCAGTTGTTGATGTTAAGGTTGCTGTAACAGATGGATCATATCACGATGTTGACTCCTCAGAATCAGCATTCAAAATTGCTGGATCTATGGCATTTAGAGAGGGATGCAGAAAAGCAAGCCCAGTTCTTCTAGAACCAGTTATGAAAGTTGAAGTAACGGCACCAAGTAAGTTTGTTGGAGATGTAACAGGTTCCCTAAGTAGTAAGAGAGGACAGATTCAATCAACAGAGGCAAAGGGTGATCTTCATATGATTAGTGCATATGTACCACTTGCAGAGCTATTTGGATATACAACAGAAATCAGGTCTATAACTAGTGGAAGAGGTGCTGCAGTAATGGAGATGCATAACTATTCTGAAGTACCAAGAAGTGTAGCTGAAGAGATTGCCGGAAATAAAGGTTGATAATATAGGACAAAACACTTGAAAGTGTGAGCGCTTTTTGTTAAGATACGTTGCAGTTTCGCATGAGGGACAATAGCGCCCCTAGCAAACAGTAAGAAATAAATAATTTAATACAATATTAAAATGGCAGATGTATTTGATAGGACAAAGCCACACATGAATATTGGTACTCTTGGCCATATTGACCATGGTAAGACTACTTTTGTTCGTGGAATCCTTAAGGCTTTTGCTTCTGATAAAGCAGATAAGATGATTGATAAGTTGGACAAAGATCCAGTATCAAGAGCAAAGAGTATCACAGTTTCAGTTGCTCACGTTGAGTTTGAAACAGAGAATAGGCACTACGCTCTAGTAGATTGCCCAGGACACAGAGACTACATTAAGAACATGATCACAGGTGCAGCACAGATGGACGGTGCAATTCTTGTTATCTCTTCAAATGATGGAGTTATGCCTCAAACAAGAGAGCACTTACTTCTTGCAAAACAGGTTGGTGTTCCTAAGGTTGTTGTATTTATCAACAAGTTTGGTGAGGCTGACGAGGAGATTCTTGAGCTTATTAAAGCAGACGTATCTGATCTTCTTAAGAAGTATGGATATGATGAGAATGCTCCAATTGTAGTTGGTGATGCTCTTAAAGCACAAAATGGTGAAGCAGAGGGTATTGAATCAGCAAAGGAACTTCTAAAGGTTGTAGACGAGTACATTCCAGTACCAGACAGAGATGTAGACCAACCATTCTTGATGCCAATTGAAGATGTATTCTCAATCGAAGGAAGAGGAACAGTTGTAACAGGTAGAATTGAAAGAGGAAAGATTAAAGTTGGAGAAGAGGTAGATGTACTTGGAATGGGAAGAAAAGATCAACTAACAGCAGTTACAGGTGTAGAGATGTTCAACAAGTCAATGCAAGAGGGTCTTGCAGGAGATAATGTTGGAATCTTACTTAGAGGATTTAAGAGAGAAGATGTTGAAAGAGGACAGGTAATTGGTGCTAAGGGTTCTGTAAAAACATTCACAGAGTTCAAAGCAGAGGTATATGTACTAAGCAAAGAGGAAGGTGGACGACACACTCCATTTGTTTCAGGATACAAACCTCAATTCTATGTCAGAACAGCAGATGTAACAGGTGAAGTAACACTAAAAGAGGGAGTAGAGATGGTAAACCCAGGTGATAACACCGAGTTTACAGTCAAATTGATGTCTCCAGTAGTTCTTGAAAAAGGACTAAGATTTGCAATCCGTGAGGGTGGGCAAACAGTAGGTCAAGGTGTTGTAACCGAGATCACTAAGTAAGAAAGCTAGAAGGAGGGGGTTAAAATCCCCTCCTTTACAAACTTAATTTATATTAGCTCTTTTAATACAATGGCAAGTTCGACTGCTAAGATTAGAGTAAAACTGAAGGGATATGATGCTGTAGTACTAGATAGATCAGCAAGAAGCATCATTGAGACAGCAGTTAGTACTGGTGCAAAAGTTGCAGGACCAATTCCTCTTCCGACAAGGAGAAGAAAGGTTGCTGTTAACCGATCACCTTTCATATATAAAAGCTCCGTTGAGCATTTTGAGATTAGAACTCACAAAAGAGTAATTGATATCATAGATCCAACTCCTAAAACCATTGATTCTCTGCAACATTTGCAGATGCCAGCTGGTGTTGGTATTGAGATACAAACAATATTGTAATTTTTAAACTATGAACATGATTGTAGGAACAAAAAAAGGAATGACAAGAGTTTTCAAAGGGGAGAAATCAGTCCCTGTTACAATCATTGATGTTACAGACTGTGTCATTTCATTAAAAGATGCAAGTGGAATTGAGATTGGAATTGGAAAGAAGAAGGCAAACAAGGCAATGAGTATGAAATATAAGGAGCTAGGATTTGTACCAGCTCACAGACAGTATGTTAAGGGAGAGTTTGATGTAAAGGTCGGAGATAAGGTGTCAAAGGAGATCTTTGAGATTGGAAGTATGGTTGAGGTTAAATCAACAGCGAAAGGAAAAGGATTTGCAGGTGTTGTTAAGAGATGGGGATTTGCAGGAGGACCAAAGACACGTGGACAATCAGATAGACATAGAGCACCTGGATCAATTGGAGCAGGAACAGACCCAGGAAGAGTTCTTAAAGGAAAGAGAATGGGTGGAAGAAAAGGTGGCAACTCAATTACATTAAAGAACAAAGAGGTTGTTGATGTAATTGACAACTACCTTCTCATATCAGGACCAGTTCCTGGAAGCAATGGAGATAGTGTTGTAATTGTAAAGCAAAACTAATATGGCAACAAAAAAGGTAACAACAAAACCAAAAGTAGAGAGTAAGACAGAGAAGTTAAACCCATTAGTTTGGGAGATCCCATTCAACGCAGATCTTGTTGCACAGGTTCTAAGTGTACAACAGACAAATGCAAGAGTTGGAACAGCTAATGCAAAGACAAGAGCAGAGGTTAGAGGTGGTGGTAGAAAACTATGGAAGCAAAAGGTAAGAGCAAGAGCAAGAGCAGGATCAATCAGATCCCCACTTTGGAAAAAGGGTGGTGTTACATTTGGTCCATCAAACAGAGTTTGGGTTAAGAAGATAAATAAGAAGATGAGTAAAAAGGCAGTTTGTGTAATGCTTTCAGAGAGATTAAGAAAAGAGAACTTAAGCTTTGTAAATATTACACAGAAGGAAGAGTTGAAAGCAATTAGAGAGAAGATGTTAAAGGAGTTGGGACAGAAGAGTTCAATGATAATTACAGATGATCAAAATGTTGCATTTGCAATGAGCAATGTAAAAAAGATCAATGTTGTAAATCCAAAGGACCTAAACCTCTCATCCCTTGTTAAAGCTAGAAATATACTTGTTGAGAATAAGAGTATTAAATCAATTGAAGAAAGATTATTAAATGAAAAGTAAATTCGCAATACATCCTGTGATCTCTGAAAAAAGCTATCTCTTTGCTAATGCACTTGGAAAATACACATTTGAGATTGATGGAAAAGCAAATAAAATTGAGATTAAAAAAGAGGTAGAGAGTAAGTATAAGGTGAAAGTAACAGATGTAAAAGTAATCACAGTACCAGGAAAATTGAAAAGAAATTGGACAACATATAGAAGATTTAGAAAAGAAGATAGTAAGAAAGCAATCGTAACTTTGAAAAAAGGAGATCAGATTAAAGACTTTATAGCAGTATAACCATGGCAGTAAAATCATACAAACCAACAACTTCGACAAGAAGACATACAAAATTGGAAGATAGATCAATGCTTGTTAATGGTTCTGGACCAAAGAGACTTTCAATTAAAAAGAAGAAGCACTCAGGAAGAAATAACCAGGGAAGAATAACAGTTCGACACCGAGGTGGAGGAGTAAAAAGAAGAATTAGACTTGTTGACTTTAAAAGAGAAAAGTTTGATATACCTGCAAAAGTAACAGGCCTATACTTCGATCCAAACAGATCAGCACATCTAGCACTCTTGCAGTACAAAGATGGTGAAAAAAGATATATAATCGCACCACGAGGACTAAATGTAGGTGATGAGGTAGTCTCTTCAGAGAAAGCAGATACACTTGTTGGAAATGCAATGATGATTAAAAACATTCCATCAGGAACTGCAGTACATTGTGTTGAGATTGAACCAGGAAAAGGAGCAAAGCTAGGAAGATCCGCAGGTCAGATCATCTTTGTTCAAGGAGTTGACCCTAGTGGAAAGTATGTACAGATTAAGATGCCATCAGGTGAGATTAGACTTGTATTTGCAAATGCAATCGCAACAATCGGACAGGTTGGAAATGAAGATAGGATGAATGTAAAGCTAGGAAAAGCAGGTAGAAGAAGACTTCTTGGATGGAGACCATCAGTTAGAGGTAGAGCTATGTACGCAGTACAGCACCCTCACGGAGGTGGTGAAGGAAGAGGAGTAATTGGAAAAGCTAAGGATATATGGGGAAAGAGAATTGGAACTAGAACAAGAAGAAACAAGAAGACTGAGAAGATGATTATAAAAACAAGAAGAACTAAGAATAGACCGGACGCTAAGAAATAAATTAGATTAAATAAAGATGAGTAGATCGCTAAAAAAAGGACCATATGTAGATGAGAATTTGGCAAAGAAGGTACACAAAGCCATTGAGACTGGAGTTAGAACTCCAATTAAAACATGGGCAAGAGCATCAAGTGTAACACCTGAGATGGTTGGATTAACAATTGCAGTACACAACGGAAGAAAGCATGAGAATGTACTAATCCAAGAATCAATGGTTGGACACAGACTTGGAGAGTTCGCATTAACAAGAACATTTAAAGGACACGCAAAGAAGGGTAAATTAGCTAAAGTCTACGGAAGTAGCGGAAGATTTGAAGC
The DNA here is from genome assembly GCA_964418805.1 of uncultured Candidatus Saccharibacteria bacterium. Lineage (GTDB taxonomy): Bacteria > Patescibacteriota > Dojkabacteria > SC72 > SC72 > CAYQNB01. Next base: position 4,904 of record CAYQNB010000013.1, read on the forward strand.
ATAAAGATGGAAAATAATAGTGTAAAAATAATAATAAAGAATGTAGCAAGCTCACCTCAAAAGGCAAGGCTTGTTGCTGATGTAATTAGAGGACAGAAGGTAAATGTTGCAATTGATAAGGTTACATTTCTAAATAAAAAGGCAGCACTCTTTTTCAAAAAGGCACTACAATCAGCAGTTGCAAGTGCTTCAGCTGCCGGACTTAATGCAGAAGACCTAATTGTTAAGAGCGTATCAGTTGATGCTGGAAGTAAGCAGAGAAAGTTAAAGTTTGCATCACGTGGAAGAAGTAAGATTCTTGTTAAGAGAAAATCACACATTAATTTAGAATTAGGAAAGAAGTAATGGGTAGAAAGATAAATCCAATATCAATGAGACTTGGAATAAACAAAACATGGAAATCAATCTGGTATGAGAATAAGAAAGACTACTCAACAAGCCTTAACAGCGATCTTAAGATCCGAAAAGAGGTAAGTGAGACAATGAAAGCAGCTGGAATTGATTCAATCAATATCTCAAGAAATGGAGATAAGATTGAGGTTGAGATGTTTGTTGCAAGGCCTGGAGTTGCAATTGGAAGAGGTGGAGCAGGAATTGATGAACTACAACAGAAACTAAAGCAGATGACTAAAAAGAATGTAGACCTAAAGATTAAAGAGGTTAAAAAGCCTGATATATCTGCAAGAGTGATTGCAAGAACAATCGCAGATGGAATTGAAAGAAGACAGCCACAGAAACTTTTAGTTGCTGCTGCAAAGGAAAAGGCAATGCTTGCAGGGGCAACAGGAATTAAGATTCAGGTATCAGGAAGAATTAACAATGCATCACAAGCAAGATCAATTAAGGATTCTGAGGGACCAGTACCACTTCAAACAATGAAAGCAAATATCGACTACGCTGAAGAGGTGGCACAATCTGCAGATGCAGGACTGTTTGGAGTGAAAGTATGGGTATACAAACCAAATGAGATTTTAGATGAAAGTAATTAATAGCCATGATGCAACCTAAGAAAACAAAATATAGGAAAGACTTTAGAGGCAAGATGGGTGGTGTTGCAACAGCAAACAACTTCATTGCATATGGTGAGTTTGGACTTAAAGCAATCACAAGAGGTTGGGTAAATGCAAGAGAGATTGAAGCAGCAAGAAGAGCAATGACAGGACATATTAAGAGAAAAGGAAAGGTTTGGATAAAGATATTCCCACACAAACCATATACAAAGAAACCAAATAATATGAAGATGATCGGTGGAAAAGGAGATATTGAAGGGTATGTATCAGTTGTTAGACCAGGAACAATACTTTTTGAGATGAGTGGAGTATCTGAGGAGATCGCAAGAGAAGCATTAAGACTAGGAGCACATAAGCTTTCAGTTAGAACTAAGTTTGTATTAAGGTCAGAAATATAATGAAAATGGCAGAGATAAGAAAAATGAAGATAGAAGAGATTGAAAAAGAGATTACACATCAATATCTTGAGCTTAAGAATATAAAATCTTCAATAAGACTTGGAAAAGAGAGTGATGTGTCAAAAAACTTGAAGATAAAGCGAAATATTGCTAGAATGCTGACTGTTTTAACTCAATTGAAAAAAGAAGTAAATGGAAACGAAAGTAAGTAGAAGAAGAATAATTGAAGGAGTTGTTGTAAGCAATAAGATGCAAAACACAGTTAAGGTTTTGGTTGAATCAAAGACCTCACATCCTGTATATAAAAAGGTTGTTAATAAGAGAAAATACTTCTTCGCACACACAGAAAAAGAGTTGAATGAAGGAGATAAGGTTAAGATCAAAGAATCAAGACCATATTCTAAATTAGTAAGATGGGTAGTTCTTTAAAATGGTACAGCTAAACTCTAAACTAAAAGTTGCAGATAACAGTGGAGCAAAAGAGGTAAAGCTAATTGGAGTCCCTGGATTTTCTAAAAGGAAGTGGGCAAGAGTTGGTGATCTAATTACAGTTTCAGTACAGGTTGCAACACCACATGCAAATGTGAAAAGGCATCAGGTACACAGAGCAGTTGTAATTAGAACAGCAAAAGAGACAAGAAGAAAAGACTCATCATATATTAGATATGATGATAATGCTGCTGTTCTGCTAAATGGAAAAACAAAAAATCCACTAGGCACACGTATCTTTGGTCCTGTATCAAGGGAGCTTAAGGAAAAAGGATACGATAAAATAGTTTCACTAGCTCCAGAAGTACTGTAATGAGAATAAAAAAAGGAGACAAAGTTAAGGTATTGTATGGAAAAGACTCAGGTAAGACTGGTGTGGTTCTTTCTGTAAAGCCATTGCTCGGAAAATTAGTTGTTGATGGAGTTAATATATTTAAAAGAAATGTTAAGGGTGATGGAAAGACAAGAAAGTCTGAGATCATAAATATAGTAAAACCAATGGCAATTTCTAAAGTTATGCTTGTATGCCCAAACTGTAATAAAGCAACAAGAGTTGGAATAAAGCGAGATGGTAAGAAGAGCGAAAGAGTATGTAAGAAGTGTAATAAGAGTTTAGATAGCAAGCCAGTAGTTAAAAAAGAGGTAACAGAGAAAAAGACAGTTACAAAAAAGAAAGTAGTTAAGAAAACAGCTAAGAAGTAATGAGTGCAAGATTAAAAGAACAATACAATAAAGAGATTAGAGCAAAACTTCAAAAGGAGTTGGGACTTGATAATCCAATGGCAGTGCCAAATCTTAAAAAGATTGTTGTAAACTCAGGAGTTGGAGAAGCAGTAACAAACAAAGATGCAATCTCAGAGATGGTTGGAATCATAGAAGCAATAACAGGACAACATGCAATCATAAATAAGACAAGTAAAGCTATCTCAGCTTTCAAGATTAGAGAGAATATGGAGATCGGTGTAAGTACAACGCTAAGAGGAGATAAGATGTGGGAGTTCTTTGATAAATTGATAAGTGTGGTATTTCCTAGAACAAAAGACTTCAGAGGACTAAGTCCAAAGGGTCTAGACGGTTCAGGCAATTACTCCCTAGGTATTACAGAGCACACAGTATTTCCAGAGATTGATCCAAACAAGGTAGCAAAGATCAGACCACTTCAGGTGACAATTGTAACAACAGCTAAAGATAATAAGTCAGGTAAGGCATTCTTAGATAATTTTGGTTTTCCATTCATTAAATAATGTCAACAACAGCAAAAGAAGTACAAGCAAGAAGATTAAAAAAGAAGACTAAGTATGCATCAAGGGTGTATAATAGGTGCGAAAACTGTGGTAGATCCAGAGCATATTTAAGAATGTATGGACTCTGTAGGATATGTTTTAGAAAACTAGCTAGTGAAGGTAAAATTCCTGGCGTGAAAAAAGCAATATGGTAAACGATACAGTAGCCGATTTAATGGCTAGATTAAAAAATGGAGTAATGAGGAAAAAGGCAGAGATAGTTGTTCCTGCAACAAAGATGACTGCAGAGATCCTTAGAATCCTTAAAGAAGAAGAGATGATTGTTGGATTTGAGAAACTTGATGCAACATTCATAGTAAATATGAAGTATGAGCTAGATGGATCTCCATCAATTCAGAGCTTTAAAAAGATTAGTAAGAGTGGACAGAGAAGATATGTAAACTCAAAAGAGATCCTCCCAGTTATGAACGGAAGAGGAATCTCAATAATCAGTACATCAAGTGGAATATTCTCAGGAGCGATGGCAAAGTCAAAAGGAATCGGTGGTGAATTAATATGTGAAATTTGGTAATAAAAATGAGCAGAGTTGGTAATAACCCAATAAAAATTGAAGAAGGTACAGAGGTAAACATCACAGGAAAGGTTGTATCTGTTAAAGGACCTCTAGGGACATTAACAGTTGATCTTCCAGGAGTACTTGATGCAAAGGTAGAAGATGGAAATGTAATTGTAAGTAGTAAGAGTGATGATAAGAAATCAAAATCACTACACGGTACATTCAGAAGCCTTGTAGCAAATGCAGTTGTTGGAGTTAAGGATGGATATGTAAAGAATTTGGAACTTGTTGGTGTTGGATATAGAGCAAGAATGGAAGGCAGCAAACTCATAATGAGCCTTGGCCTAAACCATACAATCGATTTTGAAACACCAGAAGGACTTAAAATGGAGTCACCAGATGAGACAAAGATAGTAATCAGTGGAATAGATAAGCAACAGGTTGGAGAATTTGCAGCAAAGATTAGAGAGGTTAGAAAACCAGAACCATATAAAGGAAAAGGAATTAGATATCAAGGAGAACATGTAAGAAAGAAGAGTGCTAAATCAAGTGTAACATCTAAATAAAAATGAAAAAAAGTAAGCAGGAAAAAAGATTAAGAAGAAAAGCACACATTCGAAAGAATGTTAAAGGAACAAGCACAAAGCCAAGAGTGTATGTGTACAAGAGCAACACATATATATACTCAGGATTTGCTGATGATGCTAATGGAAAGGTATATGGTGGTGGAAGAAATAGCGCAAATGTTAAAGGAGCAACAGCACTTGGAAAAGAAGTAGCAGAGAAGTTGAAAAAGGCAAAGATTAAAGAGGCAGTATTTGATAGAAGTGGATATAAATATCATGGAGTTGTCGCTTCCCTTGCAGAAGGAATTAGAAAGAACGGAATTAAAATATAAACTATACATATGAGACCAAGAAGAGAAAGAAAAGAGAATAGAGAATATGATAAGAGAATGGTAACCATTCGAAGAGTGTCAAAGGTAACCTCACAGGGTAAGAGACTTCGATTTAGTGCCATGGTTGTTGTTGGAGATAAGAAAGGATCAGTTGGTGTTGCACTTGGAAGAGGCGTTGATACAAGAAGTGCGATGGACAAAGCTGAGAAAAAAGCAGCAAGAACAATGGTAAAAATTGAGGTAATTGGAGATACAATCCCACATGAACTATACCTAAAGAATGGCGCAAGTAAGATACTTTTGAGACCTGCAAGACCAGGTGCAGGAATAATTGCAGGAAGTGCATCAAGAATTGTATTAGAGATGGCAGGAATTGAGAATGTATATTGCAAACAGCTTGGATCAAACGACCTAATTGCAAATACATATACAACATTTGAAGCTCTAAAGATGTTAAGAAAAGGAAGAGTACTTCAAAAGATGTCTAAGATGAGAGAGAGGATCGGACTTAAGGAGAAGATGGATGATGAAAAGGATAAGAGAGAGGCAAAGATTAGGGCAAAGAAAAAGGATGATAAGAAGGAGACAAGAAAGAGCAACAGAAGAAATGATAGATCTAATGTAAAGAGAAAGTAATATGTTTCTAGAAAATATACCAAAAAGAAAAAATAGAAAGATGCCAGCAAAAAGAATTGGTAGAGGATATGGATCTGGAACTGGTGGACACACAGTTGGAAGAGGAACAAAGGGTCAGAAATCACGATCTGGACATAAATCAACAGTCTTTTTTGAAGGTGGAAATGTTCCATTCTTCAGAAGAGTTCCAAAGTTTAAAGGATTTAACAAGCCAAACAAGATTGATTTTGAGGCAATTAATGTCGCAACAATTGAGGAGCACTTTAAAGCAGGAGAGACAGTATCCCTAGAAACATTGAAAGAAAAAGGAATTGTTAGAAAGATGGCAACTCATGCTAAAATACTTGGAAGCGGAGAGATTAAAAAGAAAGTTAATATATCTGATCTGCCACTTTCTGAAACCGCAAAAGAGAAGATCTTGGCTAGTGGCGGCTCTATAAAGTAAAAGATGTTGCAAAATATCATAAAAAAGGTACGTTTATACTTAGCAACTCCTGAAATCAGGCAGAAGATATTTTTCTCCCTAATGATTCTTGTCGTATTTAGAATTCTTGCATCAATTCCTGTTGTTGGTATCCCTGCAGATGCTCTTTCAAAGCTATTTGCAGGAAGCAATTTTGGAGATCTTCTTTCAACAATATCAGGTGGAGTACTTGAAAGTGCTTCAGTTGTTGCAATCGGTTTAAGCCCATTTATCAATGCTTCTGTAACACTTCAACTTCTAACACCAGTAATTCCAAAGCTAGAGCAGTTAAGAAAAGAAGGGACACAGGGAAGAAGAACAATTAGTATGTACACAAGAATACTCTCAGTTCCTCTAGCAATTCTTCAATCATTTGTAATATATTCAACCCTTAGAGGATTTGGTTTGATGGGAACATTAACACCACTTGAGCTAACTGCAATGTCTGCAACACTAACAGCAGGTGCCGTTATTGCAATGTGGCTTGGTGAGCTAATCTCGGAAAGTGGTATTGGCGGAGGTACTTCATTTATCATCTTCATTGGTGTTCTTTCAGGACTACCAGGTTCATTTTCAAATAACATGCAGTTCATGGATACATACCAAAAGGCAATCTTCATACTAATTAACATCATATTCATAACAGCAGTTGTACTAATATCTGAGGCAGAAAGAAGAGTTAAGGTACAATATTCAAGAAGAGTTAGAAGTGGGGGTTCTCTTGAGAGCTTCATACCACTAAAATTAACACAATCTGGAGTTATGCCGGTAATCTTTGCAATCTCCCTTCTCTCTTTCCCACAGCTAATAGGTCAGTTTTTAATAAGTAGAAATCTAAATGATCAAGTTACAACACTTGCAACAAATCTTGTAACTGCACTTGCAAATCCATATGTTCAAAACATAGGTACTTTCGTGTTAATAATTCTCTTCTCCTTCTTCTATGTAACAGTTGTCTTTAATACAGATGAGATATCAGAGAATCTTCAAAAACAGGGTGGCTTCATTCCAGGTATTAGACCAGGAAAATCAACATCAAAATATCTAAGAGCAGCTTCATTTAGATTAACAGCAGTTGGTGCAACAGTATTAGCAGTTCTTTCAGTTGTTCCAGGGGTTCTTCAATCTACAGGGTTCTTGCAAAATTCAATTGTAACAGGAACAGGTCTTTTAATTGCAGTTGGTGTTGTACTTGATATTAGAAGACAGCTTCAATCAATGGTTGTCGTTAGGGAGTATGATAGGTATATTTGATTCCAATCTTGAATTTTTGTATAATGTAGATACTACATTTGTGAGGAGTAATCCTTAAACCGACTAAGCAAACGCCTAAGTCTGGAAGCAAATGTGGTACAAGAAGCACTCATAGAGTGCTTTTTTGTTTACTAGACTTGGTTCGTATTCTCATTATTGATTGAAAAAACCATTGACCATTTGAACCTCTTTTCCTAAGTATAACCTTGATTTTCTTCGTGCGATCTATTTCGAAGATAAGTGCAACATAGCTGGATTGCACCGTTTTTCCATTGAAAGTTTCATCTTTGAAGACTGAGCTTGAAATGTTCCTTGCACTTTTTACAACTGTCTTCGCGTATTTCAAAAGGGGAAGCCTATTATATATCTCTTTTAAAGACCTTCTGTGTCCTCTCTTATAAATTAAATGATTAAAGCCTTGAGAATTGAAGTGGATTGTAGTTTGTAAATACTTACAATATGCTACTCCAATCCCCTTGTAATATCTTTTCCACCTATCAATATATCTCTTTGTCTGATTTTTGCTCATACGATATAATATGGGAATATCCTTGTTGCGACAATAAAAAATGAACTGGTGGGGCTTCGAAATTCATGAACCAATCAGTTTCAAAGATATGATTTATATCTAAACAAGATTTAGTGGTAAAATACAAACATAATCTAACAGATATATTAAATGAAAACATACCTTTTTCATGGACCCTCAGGATGTGGTAAAGATACTCAGGTTGATAAACTGATGCTTGAGTATGATATTGAAAGAATTGCAACCGGAGAGATGTTTAGAAAGATGTATGAAATGGGTGATTCTGATGCACTGGAAGCACAAAAGTATTGGTCTGTAGGGAAATTTGTTGAAGATGAGCTCACATATAAGATGCTAAACAGATGGATGGAACGATTTAACGACGAAAAGAATTGGATATTTGTATCTGTTGTTAGAGCACAGCCCCAGATTGCAAAGTTTGATGAGATTTTGGGAAACTATGATAGGAAACTTGATGGATTTATCCACTTCACACTCTCAGAAGAGGCAGCAATTGAAAGAATGTCACTTAGAACTACATGTAATGAATGCCAAAGCGCATACCATAGTAAGTATAAGCCGGAAAAGATAGCTGGAATATGCGATAAATGTGGTGGAAAGCTAACACAAAGAGATGATGATAAGCCGGAAAAGATTAAGAGTAGACTTACTGAATATAATAGAACAATCCAGCCACTTCTTGATGAATATAGAAGTAGAGGAATTCTTTTTGAGATTGATGCTAGCCCATCAATTGAGCAGATCTATGAAAATTTAAAGAAAATCGTAACATTCTAATGAAAGAAGATATTCAAAAGATCGAAAAGATGAAGATTGCCTCAAAGATTCTCTCAGAGATAATGGGTGAACTTAAGAAAAGATCTGTAATTGGTACAAACCTTCTTGAGCTTGATGAGTTAGCAGAGGAACTTTGTAGAAAGCATGGAGTATTGCCTGCATTTAAGGGATTTGATGGATACCCTGCATGTATAAATGCAAATTTAAATGACATAGTTGTACATGGAATACCATTTGATACAGAACTTGAAGATGGAGATGTCCTAGGACTTGATTTTGGTGTTAAGTATGGAGATGTATATTCGGATAGTGCCATAACAGTGATTGTTGGAGATGTTTCGCCCGAAGTTAAGAAGTTTGTAGAGACTGTTAAAAAGGCAACACTGAATGGAATATCACAAGCAAAACCTGGAAAAAAGGTGGGAGATATTGGCTTTGCAATACAAAAAACTGTTGAAGATAGTTATTTTACTATTGTTAACTACAAACCTATT
>CAYQNB010000014.1:0-13178 GCA_964418805.1 uncultured Candidatus Saccharibacteria bacterium
TTCTCAACAGCCTTAAGATCATCCTTTGTATCACTTTCCACATTAACTTCAAGAAAACTCCCACCCTTCTCTTTTAGAAAGATGTTTGTAATCTGAGTATATGCGAACCACCCAAATGCAATTAAAAGGAAGATTGGCATGATTAGGACCTTAAATGCCATTACAAGGCGGTGCTTAGGAATTTTTCTTTTTGACATTATTTACAACAGTTAAAGGAAATATTGCTCCAATTAGACACATTAGACCACCAACAATCAGTACATATTTATAATCAACGGCCTCTCCAAGTATTCCACCAAGAAGTGCTGCAAGTGCAAGACCAACTGAAACAACTGTGTCATATATACCCCACTGCTCTCCCACATTATGCTTGTCTAAGAATCTACTAAACAGAATTCTCCAAGAGACATAGTTTAGTGATTTTGCAAATCCAAGAACTATATTAATTGCGTGTAATTGCCAAACTGCTGTGCTAAAGGCAAGAATAATTAAGGCTGCACCACGAATGAAAGATGAGAGTGAAAGAAGATATGCTTCATCAAGGTACCCTTTCCACCTATCAAACATCCTTCCAAGGGGAATATTTAGAAATGCGCTAACAATTAGGAAAAGCATTGAAGATACACCTGCATCTGCAACAGTTGCTCCACTAATATTGTCAATTACAAAGAGAGTGAAGACAACGTTGATTAGTGATCCACTTGACCAAGTTGAGAAATCACTAAGTGTTAATGCCTTTGTTACAGGATTTAGTCCAACATTGTTATTTGTACTACTTGTAATCATGGAAATAGTATAGCACTTAGTTCACTCTCTTCGCATACCTAAATATTCTAACTGGACTATTGTACAGCTCGCATGTGTATAGGATTAGATCTGCATCGTAGTCATTAATATTTGTTCCCTTCTCAATATCATATATCTCATATATATACTCTCTTTGATCCCAAACAATCTCAACAGTATCCCCTATCTTTGTCTTTGGAAGATTAAAGAATGATAGCTGATTTCTCTGTTTGCTTGTCCAAGTTATATATCCAAATCTATGTGCTGCAAGTATTATTGGTTGTTTATTCTTATCTGGCGTACCAAAATCATTAACTATCCAGGTACCTTTCTCTAGTGCCTTTTCAAAATTACGACCACCTGTTACTGGAGAATTAACACCTATGGACGGGATTATTACAGAGTTTGTCTCACTTAAAACTTTATCAATCACTGGTAGTTGTATCTGTGGTTCATACTCCCCGACATCCCTATACTTGTTATTAATATCCTCAAATGTAACTCTTAGCTTTGAGATATCATTATCCACTGCACCGGCATTCACCCGGTACCAAACATGTGGAAAAAGTGGAGTGAGGATTAGTATGAAAGCAGCGACCCAAAGAAGAACTCCAAGAAGTTGATATGAATTTAAAATTCCAAGAAGAAGTTTTGGTTTTCTTTTGTTATTTTTCATATATATACTCCTTTCCTATCATCCAAACTCCCTTCTGTCTGAAGCTTGGGATAGTTTGTCTTTTAGAAGCATTTAATAGTGAGTGTTTTGAAAGATTATTTATTTTTGCAAATTCAGTTACAGGTATGATCTGCTCACCTTTAAGATATGAGATTCTTTTATTTAATGACTCCATTATTGAAAGCTCCACTACCTTATCCATGAGTTTGCTTTTTCCTGTGTCGTTAAACTCCTTGAATGTTTTGTAGTATGTCTGTTTGCTTCTATCTCTTATTATGATATTGGGAAAACCAAGTTTAGAAAGCTGAAGATTCATTAGAACTCTTCCAATTCTTCCGTTTCCATCAACAAACGGGTGGATCTGCTCAAACTGAAGATGAAACTTAGATATCTTCTTGGAGAAATATACTGAATTTTGACTATTATATTCAGTAATGATTTCAGAGATTAGCTGGTCAATAAATCGAGGATCTGATGCTATATGATTGCCAACTCTAACATACTCATTATCGTTTCTAAACCTACCTGCGATACTGTCATCAATACCAGAGATAAGTACCTTGTGAAGAAATAGTATTGTTTCTTTGCTCAGTTCCAAATTCTCCTTTTTACCCAAATATCCATATACTGTGGCTAGATTTTTGGCTTCAAAAACCTCTCTTAGAGAAACTGAACTTCTCACTTCTAAATCTAGAAGAATCTTTTCAGTCTCACTTAATGTTAGTGTTGAGTTTTCAATTGCATTCGAGTTGTAAACATTTTCAGCTAGCTCGGTTTCATCAATCACTGTTAAAAGTGATTCTTTACCTACTCTTAACTGCTCGTAAAGAGCTTTTAGTTCATCTATTCTTTTAGTGAAAGAGTTTACTCCTGACATACGACAATTATACCAGATTAACGCATTTAGGTCAAAATACCGTTAATCTAATCGAAAAGTAAATTGAATTAACGGTGTTGTGGTATGGAATTGTTACAATATTGCCATTGCTGATACGAAATCAGATTCATACATCTTCCAAGTGTTGGAATTGCTTTCATATGTGATCTGATTACCTGACCCTGCTCTGAGATTACAACAATCTCAGTGTTTTCTGGCTCTATTACAACTCTTGCAACAACAAGATTACCTGTCTTTGGCTTAACTCTGAATGTGAATACACCACTTCCACCTCTTCCTTGTACTGCATACTCTGAAAGTCCTGACATCTTTCCATATCCGTTTTCAGAGAGAGTGAATAGGAATCCATTATTATCAGAGATTATATCCATAGATATTAGGTTGTCTGTTTGTGTCTTAAACTTCATACCCCTAACACCTATTGTATTTCTTCCTGTTGCTCTAACATCTTTTTCGTTAAATCTAATGTTCTTTCCCTCCTTTGATACAAGAATTACATCATCCTCACCTGTTGTTGGCTTAACCCAAAGAAGTTCATCCTCTCCTTCAAGCTTTGCTGCAATTAATCCACTGTTTCTGATCTTTGCAAAGTCAGAGATATCTGTCTTTTTAACAGTTCCTTTTCTTGTTGCCATGAATAGGTATTTAAATACCTTCTTCTTATCCCCACTCGAATTATCCACTCTAACACCACCCTTTGTCATGGTTAGCAGGCTTGTTACAAGTTCATCTTGCTCTAGTGCAATTAGGTTAACAAGTGGAAGACCCTTTGCGGTTCTTCCATACTCAGGAACTTCAAATACTCGAATCTTAAACACTCTTCCCTTGTTTGTGAAAAGCATAAGTTCGTCATGTGTATTTGCAAGTGTTGCATGGGCGATATAGTCGTCCTCTTTAGTTGTAGCTCCTGTTACACCCTTTCCACCTCTGTGCTGTGTCTTATATGCAATCGGATTTATTCTCTTTATATATCCCTGTTGGCTGATTGTTACAAGTGTATCTTCTGATGCAATTAGGTCTTCCTCTTCAATCTCATCAACCTTTCCTTTTATGACTTTTGTCTTTCTCTCATCTCCATGCTTTTCTGAGATGGCTTTAAGTTCACTCTCAACAACAGCAAGTACCTTGTTCTCATCTGCAAGAATATTTGAAAGCTCTTCAATCTTTCCACTTAGATCATTAAATTCATTTTGTAGTTTCTCTCTTTCAAGTGCTGCAAGTTTTCGAAGTTGCATATCAAGAATTGCTTGTGCTTGTACCTCTGTGAATTCGAACTTCTCAATTAAGTTTGTTTTTGCCTCTTCCTGTGTCTTTGATCCTCTAATTGTTGCAATCACCTCATCAAGGATATCAAGTGCTTTGAGAAGTCCTTCGAGTATATGTGCTCTGTACTTGCTCTCCGCAATCTCATACTCAAATCTTCTAATGACAATTACCATTCTAAAGCTTAAGAATAGTTCGAGCATCTGCTTTAGAGAAAGGGTTTGTGGCTGTCCATCAACAAGTGAGATCATATTTGCAGAGAATACTTTTTGCATCTCTGTATATTTGTACAGTTTGTTTAGAACTGTTTTAGGATTTGCATCCTTTTTGAGAATCACAACAACTCTCATACCCTCTCTGCTTGAGGATTCATCACGAATATCTGAAATGCCCTCAACCTTTTTGTCTTTAACAAGATCTGCAATCTTTTCAATTAGGTATGCTTTGTTAACCTGATATGGGATCTCTGTGACAATGATCTGGAATCTTCCCTTTGCACCCTCTTCAATTGATGCTTTTGCTCTTTGAAGAATTCTTCCTCTTCCTGTTGCATATGCATTTAGACTCTCATTTCTGTCATATATTGTTCCACCTGTTGGGAAGTCTGGACCTGGAACGATCTCAATTAGTTCTTCTGGTGTTATCTCGGCTTTAAATGATGGGTATAACGGTTCTCCTGCATCAATTCTCTTTTGAATATCAGCAAGAATCTGCTCTCTTTTAGGATCGTTTGCATTTACATAGTTGAAGTGATAGTCGGTTGGTTTTGAATCAAGAGTCATTGGGATTGTCTCCTTCTTCTCTCTTGCAAGCCTTAGTTCATTGTATATTGCCTTTGGTTCATACTTGTTGCCTCTTTTAATCATCTCAATTAGAGCTGCAATGAGCTCTTTTAGATTGTGAGGAGGAATTTTTGTTGCCATTCCAACTGCAATACCATCTGTTCCATTTGAAAGAAGTTGAGGGAAGTTTGCAGGAAGTACTGTTGGTTCAAGTCTTGTACCGTCATAGTTTAGAACATATGGAACTGTTCCCTTCTCAAGGTCGTTAAGAAGCTCCACTGTGATCTTTGCCATCTTTGCCTCTGTGTATCGCATAGCTGCTGGTGGATCTCCGTCAACAGAGTTGTGAACAAATACACCTGCATCAAGTGCGAAATTATGAGTACCGTTTATGGTTAAATCGTATACATCTTCCTTATCTTCTGAGAATATAATCTCTTTAACTTTGTGGTTTGCAATAATCTCCACTCCAACCCTATCAATATTGCCCTCGTAATACTTTTGAAGTCCTGTTTGCCACTTTGTTGCGGCCTTTGTTGGGTATAGCTCTTCTCGAATTTGAGAATATGAATGGGAATTCAGTGTTAGATTTCTATTGAAAACCTCGGCACAAATCCTATCAAATTTTCTTTTTCCTGTTAGGTTTGTTACTCGATTTTTGTTTATTTCGGATATAATTTCACTTCTCTTTTTTCTATAATCTACATCCTTCCACAAACGCTTCATGGTAACTGTTGCTCTCTTGCTAAACATCTCTCTTAGCTCTGGATGGGATTCGATATATTCAGTGTTCATCTTGCTTAAGAACTTCGACATCTTCTCCCTATATTCTGGATTCTTCCAATTCTCCCGATTTCTCTGCGAGAGGTTCTTGGAATATGTCTCTCGCACCCCTTCTTTTTTCCAGAAGGTTTCGCGACCATTTTAAAATGTAACCAAAAATGTAGTGCCTTTATTTAAATCACTTTCAACATACGCTTCATCTGTTTGATGTCTAAACTTAGTCAGATTGGAATGCAAATTCCAATGCTCCTTCCAATCCATCCTAACTATATTATCTGGACTATTGTTTGCCTTGTTAAAGTCCTTATGATGTCTTACTTTTCCGTCTTTTACTGAATACTGCTTACTATCAATGTTAAATTTGTCTGCTAGATGGTGTACAAAACTCCAGCTCTTGTCCAAGGGATTTAATACCATTGTGTATCCTTTCATATCACGTAGTGGATAGTCCTTTTGGGTTGAAGCTCTTTCATAAAGGGGCATGAGTGAAGTTCCAGGTTTCAAATGTTGTGCTTCAACATACTTCCCATTTTTGAGTAGGAACCTGTGATTTAGGGTACACCTGATCTCTTTGCCATTGTCCAACACAACAGTCATTATCTCTGCCTCCTTTATTGTTAATCTTGGCTTATGAATCAAGCCGATTTCAACGCGACCCTTTGCGTTAATTGTGTATGTGTAGTTTTTCTTGCCTTGTTTGTCTTCGTCAATAAGTTGTGCAAAAGTTAAGCTCCTTCCATCTACAAGCTTCACTTTAGTATCAATTGTGAAACAACCAAAGTTTCCCTGTCCATCAACTAGCACATATCGGGTTGAGAATTCCTGTGCAAGTTTAACCATGGTTGGGTATACGATTGCTTCTCCGTGTGGGTGATAGTTACCTGAAGTATCACCAGCAATCTTTGCTGACTTTCTGTAGTGTGCACTAGGCGTTAGGTTAAGATCGTTCATTGCAACAAGAATTCTTCTTTGTGATGGTTTGAGTCCGTCTCTGACCTCAGGAAGTGCTCTTGAAACAATTACAGACATTGAGTAGTCAAGATAGTTTGATTTCATCTCGTCAATAATAGATCTGTCTGCAATCTCACCTGGCTTAAACTCAGGATTGTAAATCTCATTTAGATCCTCACCATTTTCATTTTGAGAAGTCTGATCAGGAGCTTCTACACTCTCAATCTTTTGCTCCTCTTGTTCTGTTGCTTTTTTAATTAGTTCTTTCTTATCCATTTCTCTTTTCATTCATTTTAATATCAATATTTCTATACGCTTGTCCATCTAGATGCGCAAATACAAGTGGGAGCATAACAGCTAGGATTGGGAAGGTAAAGAAGGAGAAACAGATTAGGATCAATCCCACAATAGCTACAAGTATTGATATCCCAAATTTAACTAGTCCTAGTATAAATAGATCTTTAAGGCCGATTTTTAGAACCTTTAGTATATTTTTAGGATTTAGTGACTGCCAAAAGCCATAGTTTGAAAGATATAGGTAAAAGATTGCATTGTTGATAAAGTATGTGAGTACTAAGAATATAACCATAACCCCTATTGAAGTGATGTAAAGAGTTGTTAGTGCATATATCTCAGAGTTTGGAGAGTATTGAGGTGCATTTGGATTGAGTGAAACTACTGTTATAGAGATAGCAACAACTAAAAGAACAATCGGAACTATTGCTATAAGCATACTTGGCAGTGAAAGCAAAAATCGAATGAATCCCAATCTAATTCTCTCTTTAATCTCTCCGTGATCTCTTAATGCCAACTCACTTCTATTCTTAATATCTTTTACATATTCAAATGTATAGCCGTGGATATATAGCTGGAATGGGATTAATAGAATCGAGACAAACATCTGAACGCCAGCGCTAAGTAGTCCAAAGAGTAAGAATATTGATTGTGATTCAGAGGATAATCTTGCTTGGGTGTTAAGGTCTCCAAATATCTCAAGAGGTAACTGGAATACAACATTAACAATTGAATTTACAATCATAACTACAAGCATAACCAAAAGTAGTATTCCTAATTTTTTCTCCCAACCTTTTACACTGAAAGGAAATTGTATTGCTTGTTGTATATCAATTCTCATATATCTAGTGTAGCTAATTTAGCAAATTTCTGAATGAATCTTCTTCTTGGTGGAACTTCAATACCCATAAGCATCTCAAATGTCTTTTCTGCTTCATTTGCATCCTCAATATTAACTCTTTTTAGAACTCTGGTTTTTGGATCCATAGTTGTCTCCCAAAGCTGATCTGGGTTCATCTCTCCTAATCCTTTAAATCTATTAACGACTGCTTTCTTACCTGATTTTTCAATATCCCTTACAAAATTATCCTTATCTGTTTGACTTATGAAATAGTATCTTTGTTTTCCAACTTCAACCTTAAACAGAGGAGGTTGTGCAAGATATACATGCCCATTTTGAATCAAAGGTCTGAAGAATCTAAACATCAGTGTTAAAACAAGAGTTGCAATGTGAGAACCGTCTACATCAGCATCAGCCATGACTATGATCTTGTCATATCTAAGATTTTCAAGATTAAGAGAGTCTCCGATACCAACTCCAAGTGCTGTTACAATATCTTTAAACTCATTGTTTGCAAGTACCCTATCTACTCTATACTTGTGACTGTTAATAATCTTACCCCGAATTGGAAGAATTGCTTGGTGCATTCTGTCTCTTCCCTGTTTGGCACTTCCACCTGCTGAGTCTCCCTCAACTACAAATAGCTCTGAATCATGTGGATCTTTGCTTGAACAGTCTGCTAGTTTTCCAGGTAGTGCTGCACCATCAAGTGCGCCTTTTCTAATGACTGCATCTCTTGCTGCTTTTGCAGCAGCTCTTGCCTTAAATGCCAGAACTGCTCTTCCAATGATATTCTTTGCTTCTTTCGGATTCTCATTAAAGTATGTTGTTAGTTCCTCACGAACAACCTTTTGAACAATACTTTTAACCTCTGGGTTGTTTAGTTTAATCTTCGTCTGCCCTTCGAATTGTGGATCTGCGACTTTAACAGAGATAACTGCGGTTAGTCCTTCTCGTACATCGTCTCCTCCAAGAGTTGCTTTCATCCCCTTTAACATATCTTCTGCCGTTGCATACGCATTAATTGCAGATGTTAGAGCTGTTCTGAAACCAGAAAGATGTGTACCACCCTCAGGGTTAATGATGTTGTTTGTATAACACCTTACATTCTCATCAAGTGAGTCAGTATATTCAAGTGCAACTTCAACAATCACCTCATCCTCTTCCTTTTTCATATAGAAGGCATCACTGATACTTTTCTCGCCGATGTTCATAAATTTCACATATGATTTGATACCATCTTCAAAGTATAGTTTGTATGTAACTGGTTTCTCACCTCTGTCATCTGTAATCTTAAACTTCAAACCACCTGTTAGATATGCATGTTGTCTGCACTTTTCTAATATCTTTTTAAAACTCCACTCAACTGTACTGAATATCTCACTATCTGGTTTGAATGCATGATGTGTTCCTTTCGATTTTGTCTTTCCAATCTCAGCTACCTCTCCCATTACAGCACCTCGTTCATACTTCTGTTGGTATATCTTTCCATCTTTGTTTACAGTTGTTGTCATCCATTCTGAGAGAGCATTTGTACATTTCATACCGATTCCGTGAAGTCCACCTGAAATCTTGTATGCTCCTTTTTCGAACTTTCCTCCAGCGTGAAGATTTGTCATTACAGTCTCAAGTGTTGAAACACCTGTTTGTGGGTGAAGATCAACTGGGATTCCTCTTCCATTATCACTCACCTCAAGACTTCCGTCTTTGTTAAGTTGAACTGTAACCTCATCACAGTATCCAGCGATCGCCTCATCAACTGCGTTGTCTAGAAGTTCAGTAAAGAGGTGGTGTAGTCCCTCTCTGTCAGTTGACCCAATATACATAGCTGGTCGTTTTCGAATCGCTTCAAGTCCTTCTAACACCCTAATATTTGATGCGTCGTATTGTTGATTTCCAGTTGTTAGATCACTTTTTGTCATAATATTTCTTTACAGGATTAATTCATGATAACGGTAGATTGTATAATCATATCAGTTCTTGTGCAAGTGAAGTATTAAACTTTCAAGTGTCAGCCTCTTATTTCCATTTGCACTAATTCTCTCTTTGGCCTTCTGTATGTGTTGGATTGACTCCCTAATCTCAGATGTATCGCTTCCTTTGCCCATCTCTTTCTTAAGACTTTTTCTAAATATACCCAGCAAACTATCTAGCATATCTGCAATCTCTCCCTGCTTAATCACCTGCTCAATCATTGAGAATGCATCTACAAGATCAAGCTCAAGGATATTGGAATATTCCTTCTGCGAAGTCTCAAGAGCCTGCTCTATGGATTCAGAATATATCTTTGTTCCTCTTGATATTATGGTATCCAAAAGATTCTTTTCGTTGTTAACTACTAATATATAGTTTGAGTGGTCCGGGGATTCTTCGAGTGTTTTAAGAAGTGCGTTCTGTGCTTGGTGCGTTAGCTTTTGAGAGTTTAGTATTATCGCAAACTGACTGCCTCCATCAAATGGTTTGTACATCATATCTTTTTGAAGTTTCTTTACATCCTCAATTCCAATTGCATCTGTCCCCTCTCCCACAATATGTATATCTGCACTCTTGAAATGTTGTTCCACAGATTCAATGTTTTCACCCTTTAATCTGTTTAGAAGCTTTAGAAGAGCTTCATTTTGAGTCTTTGGTGAGTGATGTATTACAATATATGTCATATATATGATTATACCATTGTTGCGAGGGAATCAATAATGTTGGTATAATAGCCTATTATTAAATTGATAAGGATTTGAAAATGGGAGAAGAATATATGTTTGGTTATCCTAATCCAGTTGAAAGGGAAACATTCAGAGGATTTATTGCAAGAAATAAGCTTTTAATTGCTTCATTACTACTCTTAATTAGTAGTGTTGCTATTTATAATAGCGAACAAAGGGAAAATATTGATCTTTGGTTGGAAGATCTTGGACTCAAAAAGCCAAATAGTTGTTTGACTGGTTTTTTCCCAGTTGAAGATGGGACATTACCTAATGGTGTGCAAATTACCACTGAGTCATTTTTGAATGGGGATCTTGATGTAACCCCACCAAGTGACACAGAAGAGCAAGCTATTCTTACGACCATCAAAGATGGAGTCCCTACATCATATCGAATAGCATTTGACGAATATGGTGTATTCTGTATTCAAGAGACTGAATAATCTCTATATACCTTGACCTTTATACCCCTCTGATGTAACCTTTTTGGTGAGAAAATAATAAATTTGAATACTGCCCATTTGAATACTAAGTCCATACTTGAATACCTGCAAACTAGTGGTACCCTAACCCGTGAACAAGTAAATCAGGTACAAGTTGAAAGAACTAAAACAGCAAAGACTGAAGAACAGATCCTAAGAGATCTAGCACTTGTCGATGAACTAACACTTGTTAAGGCTAAGTCCGAACTCTTTAATATCCCATTCATTGAACTTGTTGAAGCAGAGGTCCCTGAAAAGCTTCTTGCTGAGGTTAATGTTGATAGTCTAAGACAATATAATGTGGTGCCATTTGCCCATGAAAATCAGGTTGTTAAACTTGCAATGCTTGACCCATTTGATGTTCAAGCAATACAGGCAATGGAAACAAAATATCCAGCCGGCACACGATTTCAGATATACATAACAACAAGCACTGGAATTAACTCAATACTTGATAGAAGAGTTGGTGAGGAGATGAGTACAGAGGTATCTGCTGCTCTTGAAGATGTACAGACACCTGTGACTGAGATTGAAGATATGGGAAGTGAATATGTTGGTGGACTTGAAGGGGGAGATCTTAAAAACGCACCTGTTGCTAGAATTGTAAACTCAGTGCTCCAATACGCAGTCACTTCTGCTGCATCTGACATCCATATTGAACCTATGGAAGATCGACTTAGAATCCGATTTAGAATCCACGGAATCATGACTGAAAAGCTTGCACTCCCAAAGCACCTTTCAAGTGCGGTTGTGTCAAGAATTAAGATTCTTTCAAGACTTAAGATTGACGAAAAAAGAGTTCCACAAGATGGTAGATTGCAACTTAAGATTGGAAATAAAAAGGTGGATGTTCGTGTTTCAACACTTCCCGGAATATATGGTGAAAAGGCCGTTATGCGTCTTCTTGAATCAGAGCTCGGTGGTATTGAGCTTGAGACAACTGGACTTCGAGGAAGTGCATATCAAAAGGTAATTGATGCAATTAAGGCAACAAACGGAATCATACTTGTAACTGGACCAACAGGTTCTGGAAAAACAAGAACCCTTGCTGGGGTATTGCTCAAGCTTAATGACCCTAAGGTTAATATTGTTACCCTTGAAGACCCAGTCGAAATTAGAGTACCTGGTGTAACGCAGGTACAGGTTAAGGCAGATATTGGACTCTCCTTTGCTGCAGGACTTAGATCAATATTGCGACAAGACCCTGATATTGTGATGGTTGGAGAGATTCGTGACCAAGAAACCGCAGAACTTGCTGTACAAGCCTCGCTAACTGGACACATTGTACTTTCAACACTTCACACGAATAGTGCTGCTGCAGCTGTTCCAAGACTTTTGGATATGGGAGTTGAATCATATCTTCTTGCCTCCACACTTAGATGTGTAATTGCACAAAGACTTCCAAGAAGAATATGTAAATATTGTAAGGAGGCGCACCCCACTCCACCTGAAGTATTGAAAAATATTCAGGAAGCACTTGCTTCAGTTAAAAACTTTGACGTAGTTGCATACGCAACTAAACTTGCACAGACAAATAGTACTAAAAATGATCCCGAAGACACATTTAAACTCTCTGCTCCAACAAAAGACCCAAGTGGAAA
The DNA here is from genome assembly GCA_964418805.1 of uncultured Candidatus Saccharibacteria bacterium. Taxonomy (GTDB): domain Bacteria; phylum Patescibacteriota; class Dojkabacteria; order SC72; family SC72; genus CAYQNB01. Next base: position 12,057 of record CAYQNB010000014.1, read on the forward strand.
TGATCAGGTGTACATATATAAAGGAAAGGGATGTGATAGATGTGGGGGTACTGGATATAAGGGAAGAATCGGTATATTTGAAGTATTAACAGTAGATGAAAAGATAGGAAGAATGATGCTTGAAAATATACCTTCAGATGATCTTCAAAAGGAGGCTGTTGAGAAAGGAATGATCACAATGATTCAAGATGGATACCTTAAAGCACTTGAAGGCATTACAACAATCGAAGAAGTATTGAGAGTCTCTAGAGATTAATTATAGGTTTTGATTTTAAATTGAACATAATATATTTTAAAGTAAGTTAATTGTACAAATTTTGTAATGACTGCCCAACAAAATGATTTAATCAATGCTACAAATGTGCCAATTGGTGATAGTAATGCACAAGCACCTCAGGCTGTAGCTGATGATAATAGAGGGATGTTAATCTCTGGACCACCACTTGCAACCCCCGCACAAACAGCTTCACCATCTGATGACCAATCAATAACACAGACCCAGGTTTCTGATTCCAGTATGAATACAGAGCAGACAGAAGCTGTTACACCTGATGTCGCTGAAATTAACAAAGATATTTCAGTAGAGAAAAAGGATAATCCACTAGCAGCACTTGCAAAAAAACTCACGGCATTAAAATCCGAACTAGTTGAAGAAAATGTGCCGGAGGATAAAACATCTGAGACCTCGCAACCAACTGAAGTTGTTGATGAAAAACCAGTTGAAGACACTCCAATCGTTGAGGATGTAAAAGAGCCTGTTGTAGAACCAACCCCAGAGATTGAGCAGACTCCCCCACTCTCACAACCATCCCAACCAATAGAAGCGCCAACAGATATGACCCTTGAACAAACACCTCCTGCACCCGCTGTTGATATGCCAGCTCTTGATACACCTGTACCAGATACAAGTGCACTTGGTTCAACAGATTCATTAAGTAATCTTGATCAGATAATGCCTCCACTAATGTCTGATACATTAACAGAGGTTAAGGAAGAACCAGCACAAACTGAAACAGCTACAACCACAACACCAGAAACAGTTGACCAGAACAAGGATCAAGCTGTCAGTACTGTTGATGAGCAAAGTGATGAGATACCTGGAGTTGATATTGCAGATGTTAA
>CAYQNB010000015.1:0-12831 GCA_964418805.1 uncultured Candidatus Saccharibacteria bacterium
AAAGGAATACTCTTTACAGACAAACTTGTATAACAATGGCAATAGTTGAAAACATTAAAGAGAAAAGAGAAAAAACTCTTAAAACATACACACTCTTCTACATAGCAATTCCTGTACTAATCCTCATACTATTCATCTCCCTACTTAACAAACAAACTCCAAACACAGACACCGAACAAAAGGAGAATGGCATCAAAGTTATATGTACAACATCAAACCTCAATGAGCAGATTCTCGAGACAGTATCAACATTTGCAAAAGAAAACTCATACGAACTCTCCTCAAACAACTGTGATATACAGGTTGCAAGAAATATAACAGATGTAAATGAATATATACCACTACAAACAACAACATATATATTTATTGCACAAAAGGGGAGTAGTATACAAAACCTTAACTCATCCACACTAGAAGACCTCCTAACATTCCAAAAGATATTTGAAACTGAGATAGTTTGGGATACACAAACTGATCAGTTTCTAAAAGACAGATTTGATATCGGTGTGGGACAGAGAATCCTTCCAACAGATGAGATAGTTAAAGCAATTAAAGGTGGAAGAGTGGGGATATTAGAGTTAGAAACATATAACAGTATTGAAAATGCATCTGAACTGTTTGAGATTGTAGACATCGATAATCAAAACCCCACAGAAAGTACATACAACCAAGCAATATATCCAATGATTGATAGATATTGGATAACTGGAGAGAATAGAAAAGAGGTAGAACAGCTAGTTGATATCTTCTCAAACTCAAGTATACTTAAAGATGAATAATAATTGATACAAATAATGATGAAAAAGATAGTATATACAATATTATGCCTCTCTCTTCTTCTAACCCCTTCCCTAACCTTTGCACAAAGCACAGAAACAACACAGGTACTTCTTGATATTGAAGATCAAAGGAAAAAAGAACTAGAAGCACAGATCGGACTAACAATACCAGCACAAACTGACAATCCAAATCACATCATCACATTCTCAGACCCATCTGGAGAGGGAATTAAGCTTGAGATTGATGGTGGAGGGTACAAGACGATTAAGAGCCCATACACACTTCCATCTCTTGGAATTGGAAGCCATAGCCTAAAGTTTAGATTCACAGACAAGGAAGATACAGTACAGGAGCTAACAGAGACCGTTGTCATAATACCAAGACCACCTGTTGTAAATGCACCAGTATCAGTATCAACCACAAAGATTGAACTGACAGGAACATCATTAATCGGATCCACAGTTGATCTCTTCATATCAGGAGATACTAAAAACCTAACAGCAACAGCAACACCAGACAACCAAGGAAATTGGACACATACATTTGAAGATGAATTTAAAATGACAGTATATACAGTTCTTGCAGTTGCAAAGAAGAACGGATTTGCAAGTACATTTTCTGAACCTGTTGTATTTGAACTTTCAAAAGGAAGTACATCAACAGTTAAGCAGGACTACAAACCGATTCACTTCACATTCCAAGATATTGTTTCAGAAGGAATACCAACATCAATACAAAACAACTGGGAACTGCTATACCTCTCTCTAATCCTCTTCACACTAGGTGCAACACTCTCAGCTTTAATATTTCAGGGAAGGAAATCATACCAATCAACAAAAGCAGAGGGACATTTTGTTAAATTCCTAACAAACAGAGATCTTGAAAAAGAAAAGACAGAGGGAATGAAAGAGGGTATTAAGGAAAACAAAGGTATGACACTAAAAGAAAAGTTTGAACAGGCTGGATATATGCAAGCAGGAAATCAACCAAATGAGAAAACAACCATTACAGAGGTCGTATCAAAAGAAGAATTTTTAGAGAAATACAAAGAGGTTGATCCAGATACGCAAAAAGGAGAAGAGAAGAAGAAACCTAAAAAGAAAGTTAAGAAACAGAAGATTGGTGTTACACTAACATCTAAGAAATAGGAGTTAGTTATTCACAGCTGAAATCACCCTTTCCCATTTCAACTCCCGGAATGTCCAATGCAACTGGGAAACTTCCCTGAATATCATTGTTTAATATTGCACCCCATAAAATCTTTCCTTCATCTGATCTATTTTCAGCTTCTTTATTTACCTCTGCCAAAAGTACTAAATATCCAACGATATCGTAATTGTGAATTATATCTATCATTTTGCTACGAATCCCCGGATCATAATATGAAGCTGCTGCCAAATTGTAAAATATTTCTGAACCGATTAGTTCACCACCTGAAAATTCAGATTGATAATACGTTGAGGCAATATAACTAGGTTTACTTACATCACTACTCCAATCCGACCACTGTTCGAAAGTTATAGGATCGTATTCACCAGAGGAATGATATGAGTCCAATAGTGACCAAGTCTGCACTACTGTTGCGACTGTTTCATTTATATTAATTGAAAAAGTATAGCTATCAGAATTAAATCTGTACGCCAAATTAAAATATGGGTCAGTATAATTTGGGAATCCACCACCTACGTATTTCAAGCAAAGATTGGGGGTACTGTAAATGGTCTCATCAAACTTGATCTTTGGACCATATATTCTGTTTATCGCATCGTGCATAATAAAATGCACTAGCTCATGTGCCATGATATCGCTCTTTTCATCCCGATTTATGAATATTTGATTCGGATAGAAGCCATTTAAATATCTTACACATGCGCCTGCGTCTGCAGAACACATTGCACTTATATAATCGGCATCACCGTAATTTGTATTTGAATATACTTGCGAAATCTGCTCTCTTTCAAGCCCAAGTAGTGCAGAAGCATTTTCTACGTTGGAATCTGAACGAAACTCACCTTTAGCCGTTGAAACTACAGCGAGAGCTGCAATGGCAAGGTTTCTAGCAATTTTATGATCCATATACTATTATACCACAGCCTATAGCGAGAGGTAAGCGTATTTGATATAATCGTGAATGGAAAATAAAATAAAAATGCACGCAGTATTACTATTCTTAGCCGTTACTAGTCTTGCATGTAAAGTCGGCATCAAAATAGGACCACCAGTACACGAATTAAGTATTCCACAAAGACATGCATACATTTTCGGGCTAACAACAGAAGAAGCAATGCCTTTAATAGCTGCATATGAGGCTGAGGGAATAGTTGTACATATAGCTGATGATGTACAATCTGCATTACAATATGCATATCAAGGAAACACAGGTTTAGTCGCGACAATGCACTGTAGCACTCCAGATTTAGCTGTTAGGACTGCAGTATTTGATATGGATGACGTTATAGAGCGAAACAGTGCACAAGGAATTGCACTTGCAGAATTTATGGAAGCTCACTGTGGAGGTGTGGGCACAGTAACAACTAATTCTGTGAGTAAGTACCCAGATTTGAATCTGATTGATAATAATGGGGATCTAAATGCCTAATCAACAATCTTCCATTCACCTACATTACTAAACCTATCCGCTGGAAACTTCACATTGGACAAATCTATACCCTCAACTCTGTTACTCACCACATAGTTCCACTTCGGTTCATAAAGAAAGATTGCTGGTGTTTCAAGGTTTAGGTATGTCATGAAAGCAAGGTATGAGAGCTTTCTTTCAGTTCTACTTGAAGCCTCACGACCTCTTTCTAAAAGAAAATCCACCCTATCATTACTATACCCAGAAAGATTTAGATTAGGGTACGATGCCCTTAGAGAATGCCACAGATTATACTGATCAGGATCGACTGTAATCTCAATCTCATACAACAGAAGATCAAAATCTCTAGTTGCAATTGTTTCGTTAGTTAGTCTCTCGTAGTTCTGACCATCTAGCTCTAATATAATCCCTCCCTTTTCAAGAATATCCTTCAAACCTTTTGCAAGAACCTCATTAATATCGTTGTTTAGATATGTGAGTTTGAGAGTTAGGATCTTTCCATCTGAATTTTCAAAGAAACCACTCTTGCCATCCTTAACATACCCAGCACTCTTTAGAAAACCCTCTGCCTTTGAAAGTTCATACTTTGGATATGAAAGGGAAGGATCAAATGCCCAGGAACTCTCTGCAAAGGAAGACTTAGAAACCTTCCCATCAATACCTGTTAGATCAAGAAGTCCCTTTCTGTCAATTACATAGCTAAGACCATTTCTAAGAGCAACATTTGCAAATGCACTCTCTCTGGTATTTATGAAGATCATCTTCTTTCTATACTCCAATGCACTTTGTAAAACATCAAAGTTCTTTGCATACTCAACAACAAAAGGAATCTGTGAGAGAGAAAGACCACTAACAAGATCAAGCTTTCCATTTCTAAATGCAATCTCCAGATCCTCAACCTCTGGATATATCATGTACTCATACCGCTTGATATTCACCTCCTGCTTAAAATACTCGTTTGCAAGCAAGATTATGGAATTTTCGTCAGAGGAGTATAACTTGTATGGACCACTTCCAATTGGAAACTCTTCAAAAAGAGAATCCTCATATGTAGCAAGGGAAGTATCATTTAAAAGATGCTTGGGAACAATGTATATTGCAATTGATTCAAAGAATGTTGAATTCTCCTCTGCAAAATTAATTCTAACTGATGTGTCCGTTACCTTTCTAACTGTAATTCCCTCAAGTGCTTGACCAACAGTATCCTTTGAATATTTGCTTGCAAGTGTAATTGCAGTTTGGAAAGTATATACAACATCATCAGCAGTAAGCTTAACACCATCCTGCCAATATATATCGTCTGAGATTGTGAAAGTATATCCTTTTCCGTCACTAGTTCTCTTCCAAGAGCTTGCAATTTCAGGTAGTGGGGTACCATCCTGCTTAATTGCGATGAACTTCTGATACATCAATGCCCATATATCACGATCAACCTGAGTTTGTGGAACAAATATGGGATTGTATGATGAAAGCTTTCCAACCGTACCCTCAACAATAACATCCTTTCTTGCATTAACAATATATCCGTCCATAGAGCCGCTATATACTGCAAAGAAGAGAAGGAAACCAAATATACCGAATATTAAGCCATAACTGATTGGGGCTGTTGCTAGAACCAGCTTAGAAAAGAGGGCAGGATAGTTCCAAAGAAACTCTCTGAAACCAGATCTTTCTTTTCGCTTTTTAACATTTTTCATTTAAACTGTATATTTAACAATCACAAGTGAAAGCAGAGCGAATATAACTGTTAATATGATTGTTAGATTGTACATAACCTTCTCAACACCTCTTTTTGTTCTAAAGATCTCACCACCACCACCAAACATACTACCAAGTCCTTCTGCACGGTTTTGTAGCATGACAAGACCAACAATCATAAAGGAGACGATAACTTGAACAATCATTAGATTTGAAACCATAGCCTCACTCATATCAATATCAATTAATTTAATCCTCAGATGAGGTACTCTTTAAACTCCCCATTATACCTGAAAGAAGCCCATACACCATACTTGCAGATATCATTGTCATTAGTGCTGACATATCAAATGCAGATATTGTTAAAACCTCAAACTCAGTTTGTGGAAATGATGAAAGAAGTACTTCAAACTCAGGAAGTATTGTTACATTCATCTGAAATATACCAAAAGCAAGTATTGCAAGGGAAAGTGAGTATGTAACTAGATTGCTCTTAACTGTCATGAACTTGAGAATTGGCTTAACTAAAAGCGCAATAACTGTAAATGACAATATACACATTAACCAATATATCGGTGTTTCAGGTAGATATATTCCATCAAAAAACGAAACTGAGAATATAAAAATGAACATATGAAGCAAAACTGAGTATGTAGACTTTTTCATATATGTATTGATGAGTATATTTAGATTAAGTATACTAGAGCGTATCATAATTTTACACGCAACTGCCCACACATGCAAAATCTTTCCCAGACAAAAATTGTTGCAACGATCGGACCATCAAGTTGGGATACAAATACACTTTCTGAGATGATTAAAAATGGCATGCAGATGGCAAGAATCAATGCGTCATTTGCAGATGCAAGTGAGATTGAAAGAGTCGCAACACAGATTAGAAAACTCTCCCCAAGAGTTGCACTTCTTCTGGATACCATGGGACACAAAATAAGAACAGCAGGATATGAAGATGACATAACTCTAAAAGAAAACGATGAGATACTTCTAATTGCAGATGATGGGAGTAAGGTTGCAAGCAAGACAATTGCAATCACATACCCAGATCTAGAAAAATACCTAAAGGGTGGTGAAAGAATTCTCCTAGACGATGGAAATATTGTTCTTGAGGTTAAAACAGTACTTGGAAAAGAGATCGTATGTACAGTGATTGATGGAGGAGTATTAAAGAAAAGAAAGACAGTTAATATTCCTAATGTACATCTTGAATTCCCAGGACTAAGTGAAAAAGACACGCAAGATATTAAGACAGCAACAGCCCTTAACTTTGACTATATCTCTGCATCATTTGTAAGAGATATGAACGATATCCTGCTCATTCGAGATGTAATGGGAGCAACTGATACCAAACTAATTGCAAAGATTGAGAATATGGAAGGAGTTGAGAATTTCGACAGAATACTTCCACTTGTTGATGGCATTATGGTTGCAAGAGGAGATCTTGGTGTTGAACTACCACTTGAAAAAGTACCGATACTTCAAAAGCAGTTTATTAAAAAATGCAGAAGCATGGGAAAGCTCTCAATTGTAGCGACACAGATGCTAGAGAGTATGAGAGAGAACCCAAGACCAACAAGAGCAGAGGTTAGTGATGTGGCAAATGCAGTCCTTGATGGAACAGATGCACTAATGCTTTCTGCTGAAACATCAACAGGAAAGTATCCAGTTGAGTCTGTAATAAGAATGAGAGAGATTGCACTTGAAGTTGAAAAGACTCAGGAACTTGAAAAGATAGAGGGATATACAAGAGCCTCAATTGAAACAGACACACTTTGTAAATATATGGTTGACCTTGTTGCAGAGCTAAAGATTAAAGCCATAGTTACACTCTCACAAACAGGAAAGACAATTGAAAGTCTTTCAAGACACAGACTTGGAGTTTGGATATACAATATAAATAGCAACCCACAGATAATTAGACAGTACAATGTTAGAAGGGCAGTTAGTGGAATGTATATGAAAGATATTAGAAATGATAGAGATGAGATAATAAGTGGAGCAGTTCAGGTAGTATATGCTCAGGGTAGCTTGGAATTAAGCGATAAAATTGCTATTATAACAGGCAGTTCTATAACAAATAAGGCAACAAACTCAATAGTAGAGATTGCTGCAGTTAAAGACATCCTAAGCAAGTAGCTTGGTGACGTAGCCAAGTTGGTTAAGGCAGCAGTCTGCAAAACTGCTATGCACGGGTTCGAATCCCGTCGTCACCTCCAAATATACTATCTGTATTTCAATCATTTTTTGATATAATCATTTTTAAGCCGGGATGGCGGAATCGGCAGACGCGAAGGACTTAAAATCCTTTTCTCGAAAGGGAGTGTGGGTTCAATTCCCACTCCCGGCACCACAGATTAATACGAAAATACAATGTCAAAAATGAAACTCTCAGATGGAGGACATCATAAGATGCCAGAGGACCTTAAAAAAAGCATACTCTCCGATTCTAAAGTATTAAAACTTTGGGAAGATATAACACCACTTGCTAGAAATGAGTGGATCTGTTGGGTACAAAGTGCTGTTAAGGTTGAAACAAGAGAGAGAAGAATTAGAAGAACAAATGAGGAACTACTCGAAGGAAAAAGAAGACCATGTTGCTGGGCAGGATGTATACATAGAAAGAAGTAAAGGAAGATTAATCAGCATCTATAAATTTCTCTGAATCCTCATTACCACACTTTGGACATTTACTTAGAACTGTTGAACCCTCATAGGTATAGTTACAAACTCCACACTTCCATCTTGTCCACTGAGTATCTAGGTCTTCAGGAGCAAGAGAATCTTTCACAAATTCATTTCCTGTATCCGTTGGTGTATTAAGAGGTTGTTGAGGGGGAGTGTTAGGTGCGGGTGATGGGGTAGAAGCTGTAGGATTTTGGTTATTTAATATATCCGCCATCATCAATCATCTTTAAAATTAGATTGTATGTTTGATTAGCATCAATCTTACTACTATCAACCACAATATCATTGTACAGCTTTGGGCTATCATATTCCACACCATACAGTTTCTGATATCTATTCATATCTGCAGAGTGTCTTCTCATTAGATCAGTGAGGGTTTCTTTGTATATACTTGAGTTTTTGTCCAACTCACTTTTCAGATCATATTTACCACTTTTATGAAGCGTTCTCTTAACTCTTGTTTCAATGGAAGCTGAGAGCCATATCTTAACAGTACAAGCAATTCTATTTTTAGTTGCAATTGCTGCAAAGATCTTGCTATCGATTAAAACATTGGGTTGATAGCTGAGTTTGAGTATCTTCTTATCAATGATCTTGTCATACATAAACCGATCATTAGAGTTTTCAAGTGAAAGAAGAAAGTCATCAAGCTGCTCTGGGGTTGTATATCCTTTAGATTTAGCGATACTTCGCATGAGCAGACCGCCGTAGACATAGTTAAGGGAGTATTTACGAGCAAGAAGTTTAGCAATGGTTGAACTCCCAGAACCGCCTGGTCCACCAACTACAAAAAGGTGTCCTAAATCTTTTGGTCTTTTATCAAAGATTTTCATAGAAGTATAAAAGTATAGTATATTAATTAGATAGGTATGTACAGAAAAGCACAAGCAAACAAAAGAAGAGGATCAATGCAATCACTAACCAAAGGAAAGCCAGATAAGGGAATTCTTGGATTTGCTGTTGTAATGGCAATATTTGGTGTAATTATGATATTTGATGCAAGCGTATTTGTTGCAAATCAGACCTTTAATGATCAGTTCTACTTTCTAAAGCTACAACTAGTCTGGCTATTTATCGGAACCATCATCGCAATACCCTTCTATCTCATCGACTACAGAAAGATAATTAAGCTCTCCCTTCCAGCACTTGCTGTAATACTAGTGCTTCTAGTTGCAGTATTAATATTTGGAGAAGAGGTGAATGGATCTAAAAGATGGTTTGCCATTGGACCGATTCCAATACAGCCTGCGGAGTTTGCAAAGCCCGTAATCATCCTATACCTCGCATCATGGCTATCCAAGCAGAGGAAAGAATATAAGAGCTTTAAGGATGCAATTAGGCAGGACTTCATGCAAAAGTTTGCAGGCTTCATATCAATACTTGGATCAGTGTTAATTCTAATTCTTCTTGAACCTGATCTTGGAACAACTATGATAATTGCACTAACAGCTTTCACAATGTTTTTCATATCAGGAACAGATGTATCACATACAATTGGTTCCATTGCAGTTGCAATTCTTCTTGGTATTGTTGGAGTGATTGCCGCAATTCTAGAACCATACAGGTTAAACCGTGTTATGACATTCCTGCACCTAATCTTCAAAGGGGAGGTTGAAGACCCAAGAGGATCAGGATATCAGATCCAACAGATTTTAATTGGAATTGGCTCAAGTGGTTTCTGGGGCAAGGGATTTGGACAATCAAGACAGAGATTTGGATATCTTGTTGAGAATACAGCATTCACAGACTCGATATATGCAGTTGTTCTTGAAGAACTTGGCTTCATCGGAGGATCAATCATGGTTTTCATGTGGATATTTTTCATGTTAAGAGGACTTAAGATTGCACTTGAAAGTCCTGACAAACAGGGACAGCTTGCAGCAGCTGGTATAACAATATGGCTCTCCCTACAAGCATTCCTTAACATGGCCGCAAATGTTGGACTGATACCACTAACAGGAATACCACTACCATTTCTAACATATGGAGGTTCTAATACAGTTGTAACACTCATTGCAATTGCTATACTATTAAACATAAGTAGATACAGACAACATGAAAACTTTAGATAAAAGGATTGTAATAACAGGTGGAGGTAGTGGAGGACATGTAAGTGTTGCTGTTGCCATTATTGAAGAACTTAGAAAGAGATATGAGAATGCAGATGAGATGATTCTCTTCATTGGAGGAGATCTAGCAATGGAGGGAGAAGATAGGGGGGAAAGTGTAGAAAAGAAAAGGATTGTACCGATGGGGATAAACTTCAAAGCAATCAGAGCAGGTAAGTTTCAAAGAAGTTTAAGCCCAAAAAACATCACACTTCTTCTTAGAACATTTCTAGGTTTTCTAGACGCAAAAAGATATATCAATGAATTCAAGCCAGATCTCATCATCTCCACTGGAGGCTTTGTATCTGTTCCTGTTGGAGTTGTTGCAAATCTCAAAAAGATTCCAATATATCTTCATGAGCAAACAGCTGCAGTTGGACTAGCAAACAAGATAGTTGGAAAGTATGCAAAGAAGATATTCCTCACATTCCCACAATCTGCAAAATACTTTAAGAATGAAACAGTTCATGTTGGAAATGCACTTCGCGATGCAATATTTAAAAAAGAGGGGGAGGGGGAGATTGTTGAGAAATTAAAACTCATGAAGAAAGAAAATCTTCCAATTATATATATTTCAGGTGGAGGACTTGGTTCACATGTCATTAACATTACAATCCGACAGATGCTTCCATATCTTCTTCAAGAGTTCCAGGTAATACTGCAAACAGGGGAAAACAAAGTTACAAAAGACTTTGATGTCCTTCTAACAGACTACAAGAAACTACCAACAGAACTTAAAAACAGATTTCTTCCTGTTAAATATGTAGGGGATAATGAGATTGGATATCTATTAAATAATATTGATTTCTTCATAGGAAGAGCAGGTGCAAATACAGTATATGAGATTGGAATACTACAGATCCCTTCCATCTTCATACCAATCCCCTGGGTTACACATAACGAGCAGTATCTAAATGCAAAGATTCTAGAAGATCTAGGTCAATCAGAGATTCTAGAAGAGGGGCAACTCTCAGCAGAAACACTGTTTCAAAGAATTAAAAAGTATTCACAAAGGGTTAAGGAAGGTATTAAGGTTGATAGTGAAAGATCACAAGAGATATTTAGAAAAGATGCTGTTGTTAGAATTGTTGATGGTATTTTAAGTTAATCTTCCTTATCTATGGCAAACTTGATAGTTAATGGTGGAAATCCTCTAAGTGGAAAGATAACTCCCTCTGGAAATAAGAATTCAGTTCTTCCAGTTATATGCGCATCAATATTAACAGACACTGATGTAACAATTAGAAATGTTCCAGATCTAACTGATATAAACAAACTTGTAGAAAGCCTTAGAGAGATCGGTTCAAAGATTGAATGGGACAAGGAGAAAAAGATAATTGTAATTAACAACAAAGATTTAAATCTTGAAAAATCAGATGGAGATCTTCCAGTTGGGATGAGAGGATCGGTACTTCTCTTTGCTCCACTTCTTTCAAAACTAAAGAGTATTAATATTAAAACAATTATTGGTGGATGTGCACTTGGCATTAGAGAACTAGACCCACATCTTGAAGTACTTAGTGCACTTGGAGCAGATATCAAAACTGAACATGGGTATATAAGAATGAAGATTGATAGTAAATTTGCAAGTGGAAAACTGTGGCAAGACTATATGAGTGTAACCACAACAGAGAATTTTCTAATGGCAGCCGTACTTGCAGATGGAGTATCTGTAATGAACAATGCAGCATCAGAACCACATGTTCAGGATCTATGCAATATGCTAATTCAGATGGGTGCAAAAATTGATGGTATTGGTACAAGTACATTAACAGTGACAGGCGTTGAATCACTTTCAGGCACAGACTTTACAATTACATCAGACCATCATGAAATTACAACGCTTCTTGCACTTGGTGCAATGACTGGAGGAAGAATTGAAGTAACAGATGCGATCCCAGAACATTTCCCGCTAATTGTTAAAACATTTAAAAAATTGGGAGTTGAGATTAAGTACGAAGGGGATAGTGCAATTGTAGAACAAAATCAGAGTTTGAAGATTGTAAAACCATATACAGAAAATCTTCTTCCCAAGATTGAAGCAGCTCCTTGGCCATACTTTCCAGTGGATCTTCTTCCACTAATGGTTGCTCTTGCGGTTAAAGCAGATGGTTCAATTATGTTTTGGAACAAGGTATATGAAGGTGGCCTACTTTGGTTTCCAGAGATTACAAAGTTTGGTGCTCAAGTAATTATGGCAGATCCACACAGAATAATTGTATATGGAAACAAACCACTAGAACCCGCTATTGTTGATTCACCAAATATAATTCGAGTTGCGGTAGCACTTATGATGATTGCACTCACAATAGAAGGTGAGAGTACTGTTAGATTCGCAGACTCAATTAAAAGAGCACATCCAGATTTCATAGAGAACCTGCAAAAACTTGGAGCTAATATTAGGTGGGAGCAGGAATGAACCCATTTACATTAACAATAATCTCAACAATCATCTCAGCTACATTGTTGCCTTTACTTATTAACTCTCTATACAAACTAAACTTTCGAGATGTTGTCATTAGAAAAAAGAATGAGCAGAAAGATAATAAGGTATTCGTACAGCTTCAAGGTGCTAAATCTGGCACACCAAAGTCAGGTGGGATTGTCTGGCTAATTGTGTTTCCTATACTAACTCTGTTATTTATTAAATCACCATTCACACCGATTCTGCTAGTCTCATATCTTGTAATTGGCATTATCGGACTGATTGAAGACTCTCAAAAGATACTTGATTTCACTTTTGATTCAAAAACAAGATTGATTCGATTCATATTGCAATGGATAGTTGCAATTGTAACGGGATATTACATGCTAAATTTCAATTTCTATGACCTTAACACATACATATTCATTGGTGTATTTGCATTTCTATTTGTTTCATATATCAACGCATTCAATATCAACGATGGACTTGATGGACTAATGACTGGACAAGCCGTGTGG
>CAYQNB010000016.1:0-11327 GCA_964418805.1 uncultured Candidatus Saccharibacteria bacterium
TAAAACTTTTGGTATTAGCGCTCGTATTGCTAATACCTTTAGTTGTAGCCCCGCAACTATACGCAAGAATTGGAGTCGGAGTAGGAAATGGAAAGATTGTTGTAGATGAATTGTTAAAACCGGGTCAGATATACATTCTTCCAGTACTGCCAGTCTTAAATACAGGAGATGTCGATTCTGACTACATCGTTTCAATCCAATATCATGAGGATCAACCAGAGATTAAACCAGATTCAAAATGGTTTAAATTTACACCTGAAAAGTTTTCACTAAAACCGGGGGAAGTTAAGAATGTTGAAATCAACTTAGATCTTCCAATTAAAACAGTCCCAGGGAAATACTTTGCATATCTAGAAGCGTCACCTGTTAAGGTTGATGGTGATGGTGTATCTTCTGTTGGAATTGCGGCAGCATCTAAACTATATTTTGAAGTTGTCCCTGCAAGCGCAATTGCAGGAGTATATTACAAGATAATATCACTTTGGAATCTATACTCTCCATGGTCTGAGAGAGTCGCTGGAACAGTTGCAGTTGTTGTATTAGCACTGTTCTTTAAGAAGTACTTCAATATAGAGATTAAGAGCAAGAAATCTAATAAAGAGAACTAAAATGGATGAGTTATTCAAAGCAAACTATCTACATACTGAGTGCAACGGTATTCTTTAGCCTCTTTCTATCGATTCTAATATATCTTTCAATCTCCAAAATATACTCCTTCACTGCAATAGTGGATACATCTGTTCGTATTAGTGTGTGTGGTGATGGAGTGGTGGAGTTCCCAGAAAATTGTGAACCGTCTCTAAATGAAACATTCTCATGTACCATACTCGGATTTGATGGGGGAGATATGGGATGTGATCCCAGCTGTGAATATGATCTGTTAAACTGTTTTGACAATCCTCCAACTGTACAAGAGGTTGAGGAGGTGATTGATAATAATCCGATCATTAGGAATAACACGCCGATTATAACGCAAAGCGAGGTTGTAACAATAATTAAAGTGTTGAGGATATTTGATAATGATGGTGATGGGATTGTTCGTGCAGAAGAGTTTTTTCAAGCGGTTTTTAAGTGGGTGTCAGTTTGGAGAGATATCGCACTTTCAACTGAGCAAAAGGAGGTCGATGTCGATGCGTGTGATATGAACGATGATGGAGTATGTAATCTCATCGACTTCTCAATACTATTATATTATTCTAGAGATAATGATTAGAGGTATTGTAAAAACAATCAAAGCAATTTTGATAGGGGTATTGGTCATCGTCGCTTCCTGGATTATGATTCATGTACTTGCGGTTGTGGGTATTCTCCTTTCTTTTGCGTATCCCGTCTGGTGGATTCTGTTTCCAAAGCAATCTGTTTGTTTCTCATGTAGATTTAAGAAAGAAGGTGAGATGTGTGAGGTTTGTAAGGCGAAGATCTCGAGAAGCACTGGATATGCTCCGAAAACACTGAGATCAGTATTCATTAACGGATTGTTTATATTCTTTCTCGCTCTTGCATCAATATTCTTCATATTTCTTGAAAGAGAAGTACTTCTTAGAACTGGAATAATAGATGATGGCGATGGTTTTGCTGAATTTGTAATTCCAAGTGAGGGTCAATACAGTCTTGGCGAGATTTTTCCACTTAAAATCGAGATCTCTGGGGTTGAAACACCGATTAATGTTGTACAAGCAGATCTAGGATACGACAAGGATGTTTTGGAGGTTGTGGATTTCACAATAACCGATTCATTTGCAACTGTCTTTGTTCAAAAGGAGATAAATAATGATTTTGGATATGCAAGATTAACAGGTGGAGTACCAAACCCTGGACTAATTGGTAGTGGGGGAGTCCTTGGAACCGTGTATTTTAGGACAAAGTCCCCAGGCTTAACTCAAGTTAAGTTTCTTCCGACTTCAATGGTACTGGCAAATGATGGAAAGGGAACAAATGTAATTAAGGAATACCCAACAGTTTCATACTTAATACTAAGTGAGACAATATCACCAGAACAAAAAGCACTTCAAGATGCATTTGTTAGTTCAAATATTTTAGGAGCATCAGACGATGTGAATAAGTTGGTGCTTTTTGAGAAAGATAGTAGTGTTCTTGGTGCAGCTGATGTTGCTGACATCTTGGGAGTAGAGGCAGAATACGAGAGAGCAAGTGCAATTTATGAATTCTTTATGAAGTTTCTAGAAGTTCTTAAGCAGATTGACCACTTCATTATCGATATGTATAGCTCACTGTTTAAATAATCCTCAACTATACAGCCATCTCTGCTTTGATGGCAGGGTGTGACTCATACCCAATCAACTCAATATCATCCATTGTGAACATATCAATATCCTTAATCTTTGGGTTAAGCTTTAACTTTGGAAGTGGGAAGGGTTTTCTAGAGAGTTGCTCTTTAACCTGCTCAATATGATTTGAATATACATGGGCATCTCCAAGAGTGTGAACAAAATCTCCAACCTCTAGATCTGTAACTTGAGCAACCATATGAAGGAGCAGTGCATATGATGCAATGTTAAAGGGTATTCCAAGAAACATATCTGCACTTCTTTGATACATCTGTAGTGAAAGCTTTCCATCTCTAACATAGAATTGGTAGAAGACATGGCAGGGTGGGAGAGCCATATTATCAAGATCTCCTGGATTCCAGGCTGATACAATGATCCTCCTATTATCTGGGTCTGTTTTAATAGTATCAATTGCCTTTTTTAGCTGATCTATCTCTTTTCCCTCGGTTGTTTTCCAATGTCTCCATTGAACTCCATATACTCTTCCCAGATCTCCATTAAATTTTGCCTTAGGCTTCCAATATGGTGCGTTGGCATTTGCATCCCATATATGAACACCATACTCATTGAGCTTATTATTATCCCCACTTCCAGAAAGAAACCAGAGAAGTTCTCCCTTAACTCCTCGAAAGAAGAGCTTCTTTGTTGTCATTGCAGGAAATCCCTTTGAAAGATCATATCTACTTTGCATCCCAAATACAGAGAATGTTCCAACTCCTGTCCTATCCTTACTCTCTACACCATTTTCTAATACATACTTAAGATCTTTTAGGTATTGTTTCATGCAATATTTTCAAAAAGTTATACATCTTAAGAGTATCAGAAAACTCATTAAACAAAAAACTTAGAAATCTATTGACCTCTCACTAGTATATTCGTAATATGAAAGAACTGATTGAGCTGTAATTAAATGAAACAAACTGCCGGTATAAAGATGAGGAATAGAATAAAAACATTTCTAGATACATCAATTGGAAGATATCTTGTTCCAATATCATTTGTTGTACTTCTCTTTGGTACTCCACTTGCTCTCTTTCTTCTTGAAAGAGCAGTTTCACCTGTTTCTTCTTGGTATAACAGTAGTTGGGAGTATAGGAAACCGATAACCGTTACAAACGGAGGTGCTGAACAGTTAAACTACGATGTTCTAATTGAACTTGATACTGCAACTTTAATTGCAGGAAATAAGATACAGGCAGATTGTGATGATATACGCGTTGTTGGAACAGATGACACAACACTTCTTTCATATTGGATTGAGGGTGGCTGTAATACAGCAACAACTCAGATCTGGGCTAGAGTACCAACACTTGCAGCGGGAGAAAATACAATCTACCTATACTATGGAAATGGTGCGGCTATAAACGCAGAAGAGAGTTGGAGCGGGAAATTCTATACACTTAACACAGGAGCATGTTCAACCAGTTGGACATCTGAATCGGGAGCAAGCGGGCTTTTTGAGAATAGATTGATTAGATTTTCTGATACTGGTGGAAGTACTGGGGGGGCTTCATCAAGTTCACACAGCCGGGCTTCTTGTACAGCCACACAGACTGCGGCAACAGTAATGGCTAAGAGAGATGCTGGGACAATCGGGTATACGGAAGTTGCTCATTCCCATGGAAATGTCCGAGCTGACGTAAATACCAATACAGATGTCTTGCCTCCATATACAGACATGATTATTTGCTCGTCGGGAAGCCTCAATATTAAAACAGGTCAGATAATTCCTTTCACTGCGAGTGCTCCGTCAGGTTGGAGTGCATACAGTTCTGCAGACACAAGATTCCCAAGAGGAGCTAGTAGTGCAGGTGGCACAGGTGGTGCTACAACACACACGCATAGTACAACCGGAGGCTACAATTCTAATGCTACTGCACATTCTGTATCGACGGGTCGTGCAATTGATGGAGAAACCGGACCGAATGCAATCCCAAGAGATACCCACTATCATGTGTCACAATCAGGAACTGCTGGGAGTGGAAATAATGTCCCAATCTACACCGACTTTATTCTTGCCCAGGCAGATTCAGATATAAGTCTTGATCCAGGGCTATCACTGCTTAGCTCAAATCTTCCACCACTTGGATGGACTAGAAATAGTGTTGCAGATAACAGATATTTGAGAGCAAATAGTGCATTTGGTGGGACAGGTGGCTCTACAACTCACACACATTCAGTTACAATTACCACTGGAAGCTCTGTTAGTAATACAGTTTTAACGAATTCCAACTCGGGTGCTGTAACTTCGCACACTCACTCCTGCTCTGCCACAACAAGTAGTGATGATAATCTACCTCCATACGCAACCGCACTTTTGATAGAGAAAAATGACAACTCTGAGGATTCAGTTTCACTTACAGTAGATGCTGAGGAGTCAAATGCACCTGCAGCCCCAAGCTCTACTGCTGCACAGGGATTAAGTACTACAAGTATTAGATGGAATTTCACAGATAATGCGAACAATGAGATTGGGTTTAAGGTATATGATGAGAATGATGTTCTCATGGTAACTTGCGCACAATCTGATCTAACATACTGTGATGAAACAGGATTATCTCCAAATACTCAATACACAAGAAAGATAACTGCATATAATGCGCAAGGGGAGAGCGGTTTTTCTGACACAGTCTCAAGATATACCCTCATTGGTGACCCAACAATATCATTTGGAACGGTCGCAATTGATAGTATTGAGATGAGTGCTTCTGGAAGTGTGAATCTTGGAAGTGGATCATCTGGGATATTCTTTGATTGTACTGATGCTAGTTGTGATACTGGGATAAATGCATGGCTACAAACAACAACAGATACAGCTACTGGACTTTCTGCAAATACAGGATATGGGTTTAGAATTAAGGCAAGAAATGGAGATAGTGTTGAGACTTCATACAGTTCAACAGAGCAGAAATATACACTTGCTAATACACCAACAATATCTGCAACTAGTATCGCACCAACAGAGGTTGAATTAACAGCAGGAAATGTCGCAAATCTTGGTAGCGGTACATCTGGAGTGTATTTTGATTGTATTGATGCTAGTTGTGACACTGATATTAATACATGGATTCAAACTGCAGCTGACAGTGCAACTGGACTTTCTCCAAACACACAATATACATTCCAAGTTAAGGCAAGAAATGGAGAGAGTACTGAAACTTCATATTCAACAACAATTGATGTGTATAGCGGAGTATATACTCCAAGCTTCCTTTCAGTTTCAGCTCTTGGAGTTGATAGTGCAAGTGTTGTAGTTGATGAGCAATCAAATCCAGTTGGAGTGGAGTATGCAGTTATTGAGCAAAATAGTGGTAACTTCATAAATCCAGCAACAGGTCTTTTGCAACCAACAGTTGTGTGGGCAAACTATAGTACTTGGGGAGATACCGATGGTGTAAC
Source organism: uncultured Candidatus Saccharibacteria bacterium (assembly GCA_964418805.1). Taxonomy (GTDB): domain Bacteria; phylum Patescibacteriota; class Dojkabacteria; order SC72; family SC72; genus CAYQNB01. The sequence continues at coordinate 5,688 of CAYQNB010000016.1, forward strand.
AGTAACAAACCTAGAATCTGGTGTTGAGTATGCGTTTAGAGTTAAGGCAAGAAATGGGGATAATGTTGAGACAGAGTATAGTGTTGCAGATGTTGCAGTAACAGATCTAAGTACTCCAACAAGCTCTGCTCCGACTGTACTTTCTTCAACAAGTATTAGATGGAACTTTAGTGATGTAAATGCAAATGAGGATGGTTTTAAGGTATACGATGCATCGAATAATCTGGTTGTAACATGTGCTCAAGTTGACCTAACATATTGTGATGAAACAGGTCTCACACCAAACACCCAATATACAAGAAAAGTTAATGCATACAACAATCTAATTGATAGTGGGTATAGTGGTACTCAGACTGTATATACGCATGCGCAGGTTCCATCAATAACAGGGCTTTCTGCAACAACCTCATCAATGACACTAACTGTTTCAATGGGAACAAATCCGGGTGATACACAGATTGCAATTCAAGAGGTTAACAGCGGAAACTATGTAAGCAGTACAGATGGAACACTTGGTGAGATTGATTGGGCGACATATGCAACATTCAATACAAATACTGCTTTTGAAGTTGTTGGTCTTTCTGCAAACGAGTCATACTCATTTAGAATTAAGGCGCGAAATGGAGATACAACAGAAACAGCATTCTCAGGCTCATCAAGTTTGTACACACTTGCAGTACAACCACCAGCTCCAACAGTTAGTGCAACTTCAAGTACCTCTGTTACAACAATCATCAGTCAGGGAACTAATTCCTCCCAAACCCTCTATGCTTTGCAAATTAGATATGTTAATGATACCTCTGAATGGATAGATCCTTTAGATGGCTCGATCTCTCCAACTGCAATCTTTGGAACTTTTGAAGATTGGGGATCAGCAAGTGGAGTATTGATCTCTGGTTTAGATGTGAATACATTGTATACATTTAGGTCTAGAGCTCAAAACGGTGATGGTATTAATACAGTCTTCTCGGATGTAGATAGTGCATATACTTTAACATCAGCACCAAGCATTACGTCTGCAACTGCATCTTCTTCAACAGTAATTGCTGTTGTGCTTAATGCTGGTGGCAATCCTGCGGTAACAGAGTTCGCGCTATACAATGAAACAACTGGAAACTATGTTAACTACGCAAATGGGGCGCAAAGCGCTAGTGCGGTATGGGGCACATTTGAACAGTTTGGAAGTGGAAGTGGTCTTGGCGCAGTTGGACTTTCTCCTAACACGCAATATACATTCAAGGTTAAGGCAAGAAATGTAGATGAGATTGAAGGAGCACTTTCTTCCGGAGTCTCAGAATACACACTTGCAAATACACCTGCCTCTCCAACTGTTACAGATGTCAGTACAACTTCAGCAAGAATAACCCTTGTAACATCTGGTAACCCAGCAACCACACAGTATGTGATCCAAGAGGTGGGAAGTGGGGAGTTTGTAGATCACAGTACAGGGACCCTTGGTGTTGCAGAAGTCTGGGGAACATTTGCACAGTTTGGTAGTGGTAGTGGAATACTTGTAACAGGTCTCTCAACAGGAACTGAGTATGAATTTAGAGTTAAGGCAAGAAATGGGGATGAGATAGAAACTGCATATAGCTCTTCGTCAGCCGAAACAACCAGATTAGAATCTCCAACAATTGGAACACCTGAGGTTATCGGTACAACATCCATTAGATGGACATTTACGGATAATGAGGCAAATGAGACAGGATTTAGAGTATATGATGAGGAAGATGTACAGGTTGCACAGTGTGTCGGGCAAAACCTAACATATTGTGATGAGTTCGGTCTTGCTCCAAATACAGCATATACAAGAACTATCGTTGCGTATAATGCCGTTGCAGTGAGTAATTTAAGTGCAAGTGCGAGTGCAACAACTCTTGCCGCAACTCCTTCAATCGAATCAGTTAGTGCAAGTTCAAGTACAACGCTTAATGTAAAGATTGTTAGTGGGAGTAATCCAGACAGCACTCAGTATGCATTGCAAGAAGAGGTTTCAGGTTTGTTTGTGCAGACTAACGGATCTCTTTCTGCATCTCCATCGTGGAATACAAGAGTGCAATATGGAGGGGATAGTGGTGTGAATATTGGAAGTTTGTTTGCAAATGCTAGTTATACTTTTAAAGTTAAGGCAAGAAACTCACAGAGTCTTGAAACATCATATTCAACAGCAACAAGCAGATACACGCTTGCCGTTACACCAACACTTCCTACACTTGCATCAAATGCCGCAACAAGAATAAATGTGAGAGTGGAGAATGCTGGTAACCCTCCATTTACACAGTTTGCAATTCAAGAGGTAAATAGTGGGAAGTATGTGAATAGAAGTAGCGGAACACTTGCGGATAGTGCAGATTGGAATACATACTCACAGTGGGGATCAACAAATGGTATTAATGTGTCATCGCTCTCTGCAAATACACAGTATTCCTTTAAGACAATTACAAGAAATGGAGACAATGTACTTGGTGAGTTTTCTCCAACAAGAAGCCTATACACTCTCTCAAGTACACCGACATCTGTTGTTGGAGCAATTGACGGTGCAAACGGCATTAGAATTGATGTGAGAAGTAATAATCCTGCTGGAACAGAGTATGTAATAAGAGATTCAGTAACAGGCAGATATCTAAATAGTGGGGTGACAAACGGAGTTTCAGAAAGTCCAGTTTGGAGAGCAGTTGGTAGTGATGGAAATAGTGGTGTAAGAAATATTAGTGGTCTTGTTGCTGGAAGAGAGTATAGGGTGTCAGCAAGAACAAGAAATGGTGATGGTGTCGAAAGTCCATTCTCAACCGAGGTTGTCCTTAGAACATTAGCAAGACCTGTTGATATCTCAGCAGCAACTCCGACATCAACAAGAGCAATTAATGTGAGAATCAATCCAACAGATAATGATGCAACTGTACAGTACTCCTTGCGCGAGATTAACTCTGGAAGATGGTTAGATTACAGTGATAATCTTTTGAAAACGGATGCAGTATGGGGAACATATACGCAGTGGGGTGGGACAAGTGGTACAACTGTACTAAACCTTGATCCTGCAAGAGACTATATCTTTAGAGCGCAAAGCAGAAATGCAAGTGGTGTTGTAACTGGTTTTGGTTCCTTCTTCTACGCCGGTACAAATGCTGTGATTGAGAACCTTCCAAACAGTGTGCGAGTTGCACTTAAGGCAGACCCAAGTTTGGATCCAACATCATATATTAGCCAGCTCAGAGGTCTGAAGGAGATTAGAGTGAGAAGTGGGGAGTATCTGCTTGCTGATGTACCTGTATCATTTGATGCAAATAGAGACTGGACAGATGCAGTTGCTCAGATTGATGCAGCCAATTCAAAGAGTGTAATTAAGCTTGATTCAGATCATGGTTTTTCAGGTCAGTTCACAATGTATGTTGTTAAGGGAGATACTAACGCATTTGTACTATGTCCAGGAGCGGTATCACTTTCAGATGTATCAAGCGATTGTACGGACAGAGTGTTGTTCATCGGACCATTCCCAGAAACAAAGTTAGTTGATGGAAGAGATATATCGGTTTCCATTGCCATAATTGATGGGGTGCAGTATTGGGTTGTTAGTGGTCTTTCGGGAACTGGTGGGCAGGGTGTTACATATACACCAGGTGGTGGCGATGTTGTTGCTCCAAGTGATAATCCACAGGCTCCTGAAGAGCCAGTTGATCCAAATGAGCAGGATGAAGATGATGGTGGAATCACTCCAATTAATACGAACAGTCAGATTATTAACAATATTGTGAATAGTAATGCAGTTAATAGAACAAGAGAGGTTGTTAATCAAACAACAAAGGCTGTTGAAGGTGTGTTAAATGATACCGTAGGTAATCTTCCATCAGAGCAGTTAACGGTTGTAACAACAACTACATCCGCAACAACTGTTGCTGTTGGTATTGCTTCAATTAGTGGAGGTCTTTCTCAGATCCCATACTATCTCACACAAGCACTCTTTGGTCTTTTAACATTCCTTGGTTTTAGAAAAAGAGGAAAGCCATATGGTTATGTGTATGATTCTGTGAGCAAGAAGCCGATAAGTAGGGCAGTTGTTAGAATATATAATCAGAGTGACAAGCTAATCTGGACAGATGTAACAGATGCATTTGGTGCTTTCAGTGCTGATCTTCCAGCCGGAAAATACAAACTTCTTGTTAGAAAGTCTGGATATACATTCCCAACAAAATTAATTGTAGGAAAACAAGACTATCCTTTGGAGCCTGTATATCATGGTGAGGTTGTTTCTTTAAATAAAAAGGCAACTGTTAGGTATGTAATCCCAATTGATCCTCCAAAGGAATCAATCTTTAATAATATGTCTGTTGCTCTTAGAAGCAGGCTAAACTATCTCTTCAACTCCCTTCATATTGTAATATTTCTTGCTGGTATAATACTTGCGTTGTATACATATAATAAGTTTCAAACAACAGCAAATCTCTTAGTTCTTGTTGTATATATCCCAACAGTTGTGATTCTTCTTAGGTCAATCTTTTCAAAACCAAGATCATATGGAAGTGTTAAGGATGAGAAGGGTAAGGCTGTTAAAGGTGTAATCATCGGTCTTAAGGAGTTGGAGTTTGATAGGTGGGTTGGAAAAAGAATTACAGATTCAAAAGGTCAATATCAGTTCCTAGTACCAATGGGTACATATCAACTAGAAATATTAAATGATGATATGAAGGCTGTTAAGTATGAGGGTGGGAGTAATGTGGTAAAGATTCAAAAGAGGGAAGAGTCAGTAATTGCTAAAAAGATTACAGTTAAGAGAAAGAAGTAAATATCCTTTAGGCAGTAGGTTGTGAGCGATTTAAATTCGTGAGCTTTTAGCTCTTTCACAACCTACTGTTTGTCTCCTCTGGGCCCCACACTCTCGGGATCTCCTGATATGTACCTGCGTACTATTCAGACGCCATGTACCCGAGAGCGGGGCCCAACCAATAGGAGGAGGTCCTACAATCGGATTATACCTCGACCTATAGAATATTTGAAATATTTGGATTTTTTATATGTAAGTGAGTGTTAGTAGACTTGGTTGTGTGTGCCGATATCGTAGAAAATTATCGTCTTGTTAATTATTCTGTAGATTACTCTGTAATCTCCTGTTATTGAAAAAGAATGGAATTCTCTTTTTGATCCACTAAGTCGGTGATTTCTAAGTACTGGATTAGTTGGTTGTTCAATAAATAGTTGGAATCTATCATTAAATCTCTTGAGTAGATTGGTATTATTGACTATTCTTGTAGTGAAATGTCTCTCAAATCTTCTTGAGAAGATAACTTTTTGATGCTTGTTAGTCTTTGTCATTTAGAAGGTCTTTCATCATTGAATTTACATCAGTATAGACCTTCCTTTTGCCCTCTTTAATCTCTTTCATTAGTTCAATATGATCTTTCTCGTATTGAGCTTCTCGTTCTGGTGATATCTCTCTTAGAGAAACATCAAATTTTATATATCCACCACTATACTGTCTTACAAACATTCTGATTGCATCGTGTAAAGTGTTGAAGCCTTGTTCTTTGGCCATTTTATCCCCAAGTTCAATGTATGAGATAGGGACATTTGTAGTTTGTAGAGTTTTTGTTTTAGACTTACTCATAATATACAAGTAATATAATTATATTATTATAATATATATAA
>CAYQNB010000017.1:0-11131 GCA_964418805.1 uncultured Candidatus Saccharibacteria bacterium
TATAGCTCTGAATTGATATCTGCAACTCCAAGAACCTCTGTACTATCACTTTGCACAATTTCAGAGTCATTTGGTGATGTTATGGAAAACTCTGGTGCTTTCTGAAATTTGTAATACTGTGTATTTAAGTATATTAGACCAAATAGGAAGGCAAAAAGTATTACAACCCATGCAATATTTACAGGTGTGAGAAGCTTCTTAAAGTTAACTGAGAGACGTTTCTTGCTCTTTGGCTCCTCAATCTTTTGTAGATTACTTGCTCTTCTATACAGAGCTAACATCCTCTCAACATCAAGTCCTAGATATTCAGAATAAATTTTAATGAATCCATTTGCGAAAACGTTGGAAGGAAAGGCAGAAAAATCATCTCTTTCAAGGGACTCAAGAAAACGCTGTTGTATCCTTGTTTCCTGTGAAACTCGATTTAGGCTTTTCCTAAGGGATTTCCGTCTTTTTTGTAATATTTCACCTGGAGTTAGCATTGTTATATATATCAATTATTTAATTAGCTGGGGCGGTTGCTAATTGTTTAGACCCTGTACCTGTGTAATGGATGTTACAAGAACTTTTCTTGGATTGCTTCCTTCTGCTGGTCCAACTATCTTTGCCTCTTCTAATTCATCCATTAGTCTAGCGGCTCGATTGTACCCTATTTTAAGCTTCCTTTGAAGAAGAGATGCGGATCCTTTCTGAGCATTGATTATTACCTGTGCAGCCTGTGTGAACATTGAATCTCTGCTTGATGAAATAACTCCACCCTCTGAGAACTCTGGTTCTTTAATTGCTGTTATATCATCTTGATATTCCACCTCATCAACCTGTTCTTTAATACTCTTCATTACAGCATCAAGATCTTTAATATCAGTGAATGCACCCTGTATACGAAGTGGTCTTGGCTTATCTGGTGATTTAAAGAGCATATCTCCATTTCCAAGAAGTGATTCTGCTCCAACCTGGTCAATGATTACTCTTGAATCAACCGCTGTTGTTACAGCAAATGCAATTCTACCCGGGATATTTGCTTTAATTAGTCCCGTTATTACATTTACAGAAGGCCTTTGTGTTGCAAGAATTAGGTGGATTCCAACAGCTCTACTCATCTGTGCAAGTCTAACAATTCTTGTTTCAACATCAACTCCTGTTGAAAGCATTAGGTCTGCCATCTCATCAATTACAATGATGATATATGGCATTACAATACTTCCCATCTTCTCATTATATTCAGTCACCTTTCTCACACCTGCCTGCTTTAGAATCCTATACCTTCTTGTCATCTCCTCTGTTGCCCATTGGAGTGAGTTGATTACAAGATCCATATCTGTAATTACAGGTGTCAGAAGATGTGGAATACCGTTGTACGGCGCCATTTCAACCATCTTTGGGTCAACAAGTATGAACTTAACCTCATCTGGAGATTTTGTCATTAGAAGTCCAAGAAGTATTGAGTTAATACCAACCGATTTTCCAGTTCCTGTTGCACCAGCAACAAGTATATGAGGAAGTTTAGTTAGATCGTGAATAATCATCTTTCCTGCTACATCTTTTCCAAGAACAAGTGGCAATTCATATTTATCCTTCTCCTCCACAAGCTTGTTCATCATATCTTTTGCATATACAAAGTTTGGTGTTGGGTTTGGTGCCTCAACTCCAACATATGATGTTCCAGGGATTGGAGCTTCAATTCTAACGCTGGAACCTGGGGCTGCAAGGGCTAATGCTAGGTCATTTGCAAGGTTTCTAACCTTTGACACCTTAACTCCAACACTAATACTTAGAGCATACTGTACAACTGTTGGGCCAACAGATACCTCTACAACCTTAGACTGTATTCCGAAGCTTTTTAGTGTTTGTTCAATTATTAATGCATTTCTCTTGTATACTTCCTTGTTTTGAGGTCTAACAATTCCATCTTGAAGAAGTTCAATCTTAGGATACTTCCAATTTACATATTTAGGACCATCTTCAGAGTCATCACTTTCCTTTTGTGCTGTTGGTACGGCATTATTTGCAACATCAGTTAAAATCTCATCTGCAACCTCTTGATCTTGCTTAAATATATTCTCCATCCTCTCACTATCATCCTGCTCACTCTCACCCTTAATCTCAATCTCATCTCTTCCAGCTTCCTGCACACCCTCAATGTCAATCTCACCTTCACTTTCAAAGAGATTTTCAATGAAGTCTTTGATCTGAGTTAGTGCCATATTGCTAATTAAAGATATGGAAACAGCAAGAAGGATTAGAAGAATCATGAATTCAATTAGTTGCCCAACAGACGAGAGGAAGAATATATGTATATGGTATCCAAGAAGACCTCCTGAATCTGAAAAATCTGTTGAACTCTGAAGAATATCCTTTGGTACCCAGAAAAGAAGTATTGCTGAAGCTGTTATGGAAAGAAGTGTTAATCCGATTAGTCTTTTGATGGATGTTAGCTTTGGTTTTGTTGTGAAGAAACGAAGGGAGAGATATCCAAGGGTAATACCCCAAGGAATTGCGGAGAATCCAAAATATGAGACTGCAATCCTAAAAGCCTTGGAGTCAAAGAAGGGTGAGAGCAATATTATTGCCCCAAGTACTAGTATTACAAGGCCGATGAGAATCTTTGTCTCATCCGACTTAACTGTAATCTCCTTCTCTTTTTTCTTTCTTCCTCGTTTTGCCATGTACAGAATATAATAGGGGGAAATTGCCCTTTTGACAATGATACAATAATAGTATAATATTTTGTACTTAAATATCAATTAGTAAATAGATATAGATAGTAGTAGAAATCCTTTGACAAAGAGTCTCAAATATGTTAGCATCGCGACGTTGAGTACTGTTTTTGGCGAAACAGAGGTATTTTTTGACTGTTCGAAATCAGTTGAATAGATGGATGGAGAGCAGAGTAACGGGATACCAAAAAACCTTAATTTGAAGCAAAATAATTCATGACATCAGCTCCAAAAAGAAACAGAGCAGGAAGAATTAATCTGGGTAAGGGCTCTGGTAGGAAAGTTGAATTTCCTAACCTAATCGAAGCACAGCTTCAATCATTTCAAGCATTTTTAGAAAACGGATTCACAGAACTTTTCACAGAGATCAATCCTGTTAAGGATACAATGGAAAGAATGTGGACTCTAGAGTTTCAATCATTCAGACTTGGAGAACCATATAGATCAATTGAGGAATCAGTTGATAAGGGATTGTCATATGATGCTCCTGTATATGCAAAGGTACAACTTCTAAATAATAAGACAGGTGAGATTAAGCAACAGGAGATATTTGTTTCCGATCTTCCTCTAATGACTCTTGACGGATATTTTGTTGTTAATGGAGTTCGAAGAGTTGTAACCCATCAGATTGTTAGAGCAGAAGGTGTGCTATTTGAGGAGAGTGATAGGTTCCCAGGAAGAGTACTATATAAGTCAAGACTAATGCCTGGTAAGGGACCTTGGTATGAATTTGAAGTAAGTAAGCATAATGTAATATCACTTAGACTTGTTCCTAAGAAGCCTAAGGTATTAATCACAGAACTTTTCAGAATCCTAGGATATGAGCAGGATCAAGATATTCTTGATCTATTTAAAGATGTAGATACACATGAGGAGTATAAGTATATTGAAGCAACACTTGCACGAGACCATACAAAGAATAAGGAAGAAGCTGTAATCAGTGTATATAATAAGATAAGACCAGATGAGTCAGTAACGCTAGACAGTGCTGAGAAGTATGTAAAGGGTCACTTCTTTAATGTAAGAAAGTTTGATCTTGGAAAGATCGGTAGATACCAACTAAATAGAAAGCTTGGGCTTGACTATCCAGTAACTGGAGCAGGTTGCAAACTATATGTTGATGATCTAATCCTTCTTGTTAAGAGACTAATCCAAGTAAATAACGGCACTGTACAACCAGATGATATTGACCATCTTTCAAATAGAAGAATTAGAAGTGTTGGTGAGGTACTTGTAAGACAGCTTGCAGTTGGAGTAAGAAGACTGGAGAAGAATATTAAGGATAAGATGAGCATGTATGGACAGGATGCAAAACTAACACCATCAATGCTAATCAGTACAAAACCAGTTTCCGCAGCAATGCAATCATTTTTTGGAAGCAACCAGCTTTCAACATTCATGGAACAGTCAAACATCCTTTCAGAGTTAGAAAACAAAAGAAAGGTAACGGCAGCTGGACCAGGTGGACTTGTAAAGGAAAGGGCAACATTCTCAGTTCGTGAGGTTCACAACTCACACTACTCAAGATTTGACCCAGTAACTAGCCCTGAATCACAAGCAATCGGTGTTGTAACTCAGCTTGCAGTTCTTGCAAAGGTAAATGAGTATGGATTCTTGGAAGCACCGTATAGAAAAGTATCTCAAGTTGTTAAAAATGATGGAAAGAGTGGTGTTAACAGAATCACAGCAGAGGATATTTTGGATGGAAAGAAGGTTGTTGTTAAAGCAGACACATTCATAACAGCTGAAGTTGCTAAAAAGATTGCAGCAGTTAAGATAAATAAAGAGATTAAGGTTAAGCCATATGTAACAGACCAGATTGAATTTCTCGATGCAGCAGATGAAGAGAAGATGTATGTTTCAGTTGCTGAGATTCCAACAGATGAAAATGACAATATCCTAGAACCACTTGTAGCAATTAGACATGAAGGAGACTTCCTCTTGGAAGATTCATCCCTTGTAACACACATTGACGTTATCGCATCCCAGCAAGCAGGACTTGGTATGGCGCTCATCCCATTTGTAGCACATGATGACTCAATGAGAGCCCTAGCTGGATCAAATATGCAAAGGCAAGCAGTACCTCTTGTTAAACAGGAGTCACCTCTTGTTGGAACTGGATATGAAGAGGTTGTTGCAAAACAATCAAACTGGGGAGTATTTGCAGAAGATGATGGAACAGTTGAATATGCAGATGCAGATATGGTTACAGTTAAGTATAAGAAAGAGGGAGTTCGAGACTATATGCTAAGAAAGTTCCATAGATCAAACAACAATACCTCATTCTCACAAACAGTTAGAGTTACATCTGGAGACAAAGTTAAGAAGGGTGATGTCATAATCGATGGACCAACAATGATTAACGGAGAGCTTGCACTTGGAAAGAATCTAAGAGCAGCACTAATGTTCTTTGAAGGATACAACTATGAAGACTCAGTAATCCTTTCAGAGAGAGTTGTTAAGGAGGATCTGCTCACCTCAATCCATATAATGGAGCACAAGGTTGAGATTAGAGATACAGAACTTGGACCTGAGATGATCACAGCAGATATTCCACATGTAAACGAAAGAATTCTTCAGAAGCTAGGAGCAGAGGGAGTAATTAGAAAAGGAGTTAGAGTTGAAGCAGGAGATATTCTTGTTGGTGTTGTTGCTCCAAGAGGAGAACAGGAACTAACAGCAGAAGAGAGACTTCTTCGAGCAATCTTCGGTGAGGCATCAAGTGATGTTAGAGATAACTCACTAAGACTTCCACACGGAGAGAGCGGAATTGTAGTTCACACCCAACTTCTTTCAACAGAGAATGAAGATAAGTTAGGCCCAGGTGTTCTTCAAGAGGTAAAAGTTTGGGTTGCAAAGACTAAAAAGATTGACTATGGAGATAAGATTGCAGGACGACATGGAGACAAAAACACAGTTGCAGCAATCAAACCAGTTGAAGATATGCCTTTCACAGAAGATGGAGAACCAGTTGATATTGTCCTAACACCAACATTTGTAAAAAGAATGAACATGGGTCAGGCAATTGAAGTACACTTTGGAGAGTACGCAAAACTACTCGGTGAGAAGTTTGCATTCCCACTCTTTGAAGATCTAGATATGAAGTGGGTGCAGGATCAGATGAGCAAGAATGGATTTGAGATGAAGCAGAAAGTTGACCTGTATGACGGAAGAACAGGTGAGAAGTTCCCAAGACCAGTAACAGTTGGAATGAAGTATATTATTAAACTTCACCACATTGCTGATGAGAAGGTGCACGCAAGATCAACCGGTCCATACACAGTTGTAACTCAACAGCCACTTGGAGGAAAAGCACAGATGGGTGGACAGAGATTTGGAGAGATGGAAGTGTGGGCACTTGAAGCTCACGGAACAAAAGCAACTCTTCAAGAGATGCTAACAATCAAATCAGACGATGTTAAGGGAAGAAGCAATGCGTACAAAGCAATTATTCACGGAGAAAAGATTGAGAATGTAAATGTCCCTGAGTCATTCAAAGTTCTAATCAAAGAACTAAATGCACTCAATTTAAAGATCGATTTAATTTCAAACAAACCTCAGGTAGTTGAGGTAGAAGGAGAAACAAACAATGATGAACAAGCAGAATAAAGACAACTACGCAGATTTTAATGCGCTAAAGCTCACACTGGCATCTCCAGATGATGTTATGAACTGGTCATTTGGTGAGGTTACTAAATCTGAAACAATCAACTACAGAACTTTCAGACCAGAACCAGATGGACTTTTCTGTGAAAAGATCTTTGGACCAAGTAAGAACTTCGAGTGTTACTGCGGTAAGTACAAGAAGGTGAGATATCGAGGAATAGTTTGCGATAAGTGTGGAGTTGAGGTAACAACAAAGGATGTAAGAAGAGAGAGAATGGGACATATTAAACTTGCAGTACCTGTTGCACACGTTTGGTTTGCATATGGTATTCCAAATAAGATGGCAATTGTCCTTAATATGCCACATAAGAAACTTCTTTCAGTCGTATACTACACTAGATATATGGTTGTTTCACTTGAGAATGAGAAGAGAGCAGAGATGATTAAAAGAGCTGAAGGTCAAAGAGATAATGACCTTAAGATGTTAAGAGAGCAACTAGAGGAAACGCTAAATGAAGAGCAGAAAGTATTTGATGATCAGATAAAGGAATTAAAGAGTGAGAAGGATAAGAAAGCATCAGAGTTCAAAAAGAGCCAGATCGAACACAAAAAAGCTCAATCACTTGCAAAGATTAGAATGGGATATGCAGAACAGGAAGAATCAATGGATGCATTCTACTCAAATATCTTGCAGATTATTGAAAAACTAGAAGTTGGATCAATCCTAACAGAAGATGAGCATGTAGATCTAACAGATCGAGACCTACTCTTCTTTGATGCAAGAATGGGAGCAGAGGCAATTGAAGCACTCCTTAAGAATCTTGATATTAATGCAGAGATTGCTGCAACAGTACTTAAAGCAAAGAAAGAAAAGGGAGAGAACAGAGCATTTACGATTAGAAGACTTCAATATCTTGAAGGATTCAAAAAGAATGCAATCAAACCAGAGTGGATGGTTATGTCTACACTACCTGTAATACCTCCTGAACTTCGACCTATTATTCCTCTATCAGGTGGAAAGTTTGCAACAAGCGACCTTAATGACCTGTACAGAAGAATCATCAACAGAAATAATAGATTGCGAAGACTAATTGAGATTGGAGCGCCAGAGGTAATTCTGCGAAATGAAAAGAGAATGCTTCAGGAGTCAGTTGATGCACTCATCGACAACTCACACAGACCAAGCAAACCAATGATGAACAACAAGAGACTTCCATACCAATCTCTAACAGATGAGCTTAGAGGTAAGAAGGGAATCTTCAGACGAAATCTTCTTGGAAAAAGAGTAGACTACTCAGGTCGTGCAGTAATCATCGGAGATGCAACACTAAAACTCAATCAATGTGGACTTCCAAAGTCAGTTGCACTTGAGATATTCAAACCATTCATCATAAATAAACTTCTAGAACTAGAATTCGCACCAAATATAAGAGTTGCAAAAGATATAATTGATGAGAAAGAGTTGATAGTTTGGGATCTTCTTGAAGATGTAATTAAAGGAAGACCAGTTATTCTTAACAGAGCACCTACACTTCACAAGTACAGTATTCAAACCTTCTACCCTAGACTAGTTGAAGGAGAAGCAATTAGAATCCACCCACTTGTATGTAAGGCATTTAACGCAGACTTCGACGGAGACCAGATGTCAGTACATGTACTGTTAACAGATGAGTCAATCAAAGAAGGCATTGAAAAGATGTCATCAGAGTTAAATACTGTTGATATTAAGAATGGAAAACTTCTTGCAAACCCATCAAAGGATATGTTGATCGGATTCTTCCTTCTAACAGACTTTGTACCAGGTGAGAAACCAAGAATCTTTGGAACATTTGATGAAGCAGTTAAAGCATATTACAGAGGAGTAATCACAGCAAACGAAGAGATTGTTGTAAAAGGAAAAGGTGAAGTACATAAGACATCAGTTGGAAGAGTAATCTTTAACATGGTGCTCCCAGAGGACTACCCATTTGTTAATGAAAGAGTTGGTGGAAGTTCAATTGGGGTAATTGTAAATGATATTAAGGAGAAGTACCCACTAGAGGTAATGGTAAAGGCACTTGATGACCTTAAGGACTTAGGATTCAAGTATGCAACAGACCTAGGCTTCTCATTTGCAATGGAAGATTGTGTAGTTGATATCGGACTTGAAAAGAGAATTGCAGAGATGGAAGAGAAAGAACTTCTTCTTCAAGAGAACTATCTACAAGGTCTAAGTACTGAAGATGAGAAAACAAGCCAGCTTGTTAATATGTGGAACGACTTTGCTGATGAGATGTCAGATAAATCATGGGAGAACTTAGATAAGAACAACTCACTCTTTGAGATGGTTGAATCAAGAGCAAACGGAGAGAAACTTCAAGCAAGACAGATCCTTGCACTTAAGGGAATTGTTAGAGATGCTTCAGGAAATGCAATCCCACTTCCAATTAAAGGAAATTTCAGAGATGGACTTAATGCATTCGAATACTTTGTATCTGCAAACACAGGAAGAAAAGGAATTGCAGACCGATCCCTAAGAACATCATCTTCAGGATACCTAACAAGAAAACTTGTAGATGTAGCACATGAGGTGATTGTTAGACAGGAAGATTGTGGATATGAAGGAGAAGGACTAAGAGTTCACAGAAATGATGATAGAAGATTGTCATATGAGGACCGACTATACGGAAGAGTGGTAATTGATGATGTTAAGGATAAGGATGGAAATATAATTGTTGCAAAGAACGAACCAATGACAAGAGAGCTAGCTCAAAAGGTTGATACTCTTGGAATCGATCAGGTATTTGTAAGAACAACAATACAATGTCATACAGCACTTGGAGTATGTCAAAAGTGTTACGGCTTCGATATTGAAAAAGGTGGTATGGTTGATATGGGTAAGGCCGTTGGAGTAATTGCAGCACAATCAATTGGAGAACCTGGAACACAGATGACTATGCAAACCTTCCACAAGGGTGGTGTGCAAAGAACAGACATCACACAAGGTCTTCCAAGAATTGAAGAGCTCTTTGAAGTACGAACACCAAAGGCTGAAGCAGATATGGCAACATTGGACGGAAAAGTATCAGTTGAATTTGCAGAGGATGAATCAGCAACAATAACAGTTACAGGTACAAGAAAGATGAGCCGATACTATGTCGTTTCAGATGCTAAGAAGGTAAGTGTAAGTGATGGAGCAAAGGTAAAAAATGGACAGGTAATATTCCTAGACTTTGAAGGAAGTGAGAAACAGGCACCATTTGAAGGTGAGATCTCACTTGCAGGAGGAATCCTAAAGATCTCAGGAGTTAAGAAGGCAGAAGAGGTTGTAACAGTAGTACCTGGAATTGTAATTCTTGTTAAGGACGGAGATGAAGTAGTTGCAGGACAACCACTAACAGAAGGTTCTCTAGATCCAAAAACAATTGCAAAGATATGTGGAATGTTCTCAGCTCAGAAGTATGTACTTGATAATGTGCAGAAAGTATTCAACGAGCAAGGTGTTGCACTTGCAGATGTACATATTGAGGTGATCATCAGACAGATGGGAAGACAGGGAAGAGTTATGGACAGTGGAGACTCCAACTACCTTGTTGGCTCACTTGTTAATAAGTTCCTTGCAGAGATCAAAAATGAGATGCTTGCAACAGATGGAAAAAATAAAGCACTTGTAATGCCTAAGCTCATGGGAATCAAAGCATCATCACTTCACACAGAGAGCTTCCTTTCAGCTATGTCATTCGAGCAACAGGTGAGAGTTCTAACAAATGCTGCAATAACAGGACAAGTTGACCATCTAAGAGGAATGAAGGAGAACGTAATCATCGGAAATGTCATTCCAGCAGGTGAAGATGCAAGAATTACAGATGTACGAACATTAGAAGAGCTTAAATAATAATTGAAAATATAGTATAATAGCGCGATCATGCCAACAATAAACCAACTAATTAGAAAACCTAGGAAATCTAAGAAAGAGAAGACAAGATTTAAGGCACTAGCTACAAATCATAACCCTCTTAAGAATAGATATAAGAAAGCTAACAACCCTTTTAAAAGAGGAGTATGTCTTCAGGTTAAAACAATGACACCTAAAAAGCCAAACTCAGCACTCCGAAAAATTGCTAGGGTTAGACTTTCAAACGGTTTAGAGGTAACAGCATATATCCCTGGTGAAGGACATAATCTTCAAGAACACTCAGTGGTACTTGTAAGAGCAGGAAGAAAGCGAGACCTCCCAGGTGTTAAGTACACAATCGTTAGAGGAAAGTATGACACAGCAGGAGTTGAAGGAAGAAAGAAAGCAAGATCAAAGTATGGAGCTAAAGTAGAGCAAGCTGCAGAATAATATTAGATAGATAACTATGCGAGGAAAACGAGCACACAAAAGAAAACCACAAAGAGATGAGAAGTACAACAATACACTTGTTGCAAGAGTTGTTAACAAGATAATGCAGGGTGGAAGAAAGACAGTTGCACAGAAGATTGTATATTCAGCTATGGAAGATGGTGCAAAGAAGTCAAAGCTAGAACCAGTAGAGTTTCTTGAAAAAGCAATCAATAATGTAAAACCAGCTCTAGAGATCAGATCTAGAAGAGTTGGTGGTGCAAACTACTCAGTTCCAGTACCAGTATCCCCAATTAGACAGGAAACACTTGCTGTTAGATGGATTGTTGATGCAGCAAGAGGTAAGTCAGGAAAAGCATTAGACCTAATTCTCATGAATGAACTTCTCTCAGCACTAAACGGTGAAGGAGATGTAATTAGAAAGAAGGTCGATGTAGAAAGACAAGCAGAAGCTAACAAGGCATTTGCACACTTCAGGTGGTAA
>CAYQNB010000018.1:0-10811 GCA_964418805.1 uncultured Candidatus Saccharibacteria bacterium
ACTGTAAAAAACCTTAAGAAAAAGCCGGGTAGGAACGATCCTTGTCCTTGTGGTAGTGGAAAGAAGTACAAGAAGTGCCACTATCCGCAGTATGGATAACAGTTTCAAATATAAAAAAGCTTATAGGTTAATTGACATCATTATAGTACCAATATATCCTTTGTATATATTAAAATCTTTGTATTTATAAATGGCTGCCTCAAAGACAAAGAAAACCGGAAACGGAAATAAAGTAATAAAACCTGTAAACAGTATTCATGTTGTTGTATTTGCATGTTCACACTGTGGTGAGGAGATAGAAGAGTTAAAGCTTTGTAATGAATGTAATTCCCCAATGAAAGTTGTTCAGGTATTTGAGAAATTTGGTCAGGAAGCTGATGAATATCTTGCAGAACTTAAAAAAGAGGGAATGTGGGATGCAGACTCAGTTTCTCCTAAGAAGAAGAAAGAGAAGATTGACGATGGTGGAATATCTGGAGATGATCTAGACCATCTTGATATACCGATAATGGGTGTTAATGATGGTGGAGTTAAGGAGGATTTAGATGATGGATTAAGTGATATCTTCCCAGACGAGGATGATGAGGTTGAAAGTGCGACATCAGGTTCACAGGATCTAGACTTCATGGAAGCACTAGAAAAGCTTGATGAAGAGGATCAGATTGAAGATTTAGAAGAGCTAGGTCCAGACGGTCTTCCAGAATTGTAGTATATGGCTTGTAGTGGTAAACTACTCCTATGAAATTTCCCAAAAAGGTCGCAATTGTAACAGATTCAATGATAGCTTTTGGTGGTGCAGATAGATTTCTTTTCACATTCTTAAAGATATTTCCTGATGCGCATATCTATACTCTGAAGTTTAAAAGAGGGCAGTATCCAAATTTAAAGAATAATGTATATACAAGCTTTTTAGATAAGTTTCCATTCAAACAGATCTTTAAAAGGAATCTAAATGTTCTAAATCCACTTCTATTTGAATTGTTTGATCTAGATAAGTATGAACTTGTTATCTCTCTAACAGCCGGTAGTGCAAAGGGAGTTATAACATCCCCATATCAAAAGCATATCTCTTTCATCCTAACCCCACCAAGACTTCTGTGGGATGGTGAGATTAACATTAGAGCATCAGTTCTAAAGTATCTGTACAGACCTATCTCCCCACTTCTAACCCACTACCTCAGACTGTGGGATATCGGTGCAATTAATAGGGTGGATAGTATTGTAACAATCTCAAAATATATCCAGAAGAAAATTATGAAGATTTATAGAAGAGAAAGCACCGTCATATACCCAGGTATTGCTAAGTTCTGGTTTGAAAAAGATAATGAGGATGTTAGAAAGAGGGTATTGAATTCGTACAATCTTCCAAAAGAATATCTTCTTGTTGTTTCAAGACTGTATGATTACAAAAAGATAGATCTTGCAATTGAATGTGCACTAGAAACAGACAAAAACCTTGTGGTCGTCGGAAGTGGACCTGATCTTTCATATCTAAAAAAGAAAGCAGGGGGTAGTAAGAAGATTCTTTTTCTTGGAAATGTTTCTGACAGTGATCTAAGAGTGATATATGGCAGTGCACAAACACTAATCTTTGCAGGTGTTGAGGATTTCGGACTTGTACCAGTTGAGTGTATGGCAACAGGAACTCCAGTTCTTGCATTTGAAGATGGAGGAGTTGTTGAGACAGTAGTTGATGGGGTGAGTGGTGCATTTTTTAATACAAAAGAGCAACTTCTAAAATTGATTAAAAGTAATGTGTGGAGAAAATATGATAAGAGTGAGATAATCAAGTGTGCAAGAAAGTTTTCAGAGGAAAAGACAGTTTTGAATATAAAAAAGTATATAGAAAGTGAATATGAAAAAGCATAATGTTGCAATTGTAATGGATACACTTCTTAAATGGGGTGGGGCTGAGGAAACACTTAAGGTACTTCTTGAGCTATATCCAAATGCAACTATATATACCTCAATTGCAGACAAAGAGCTTGTGAATGAACATTTTCCTAAGAACAAAGTAGTTACATCTATAATTGAACGAATTCCATTCAATAGAAAGTTCATGCGAGAACTATATCTTCTTCATCCAATTGCATTTAGGCTTTTTAACTTTAAAAAATATGATGCTGTTATATCCATAACATCAAGCTTTGCCAAATTCATTAAAACGCCAAAGCACGTTCCTCACATTATGAACTGCTTAACACCTCCTAAGTTTTTCTGGATGCACCAAAGCAGAACAATTGAATCTATGCAGAAATTTTCTTACAAGTTCTACAGATTTTTTGTTGGAACATTCTTAGAAAAGATATGGCAAAGATGGGATAGGAATGCTGCAAAGAAAGCTGATGTTGCAATTGCAATATCACAGGCAGTGTCGGATAGAATGAAAACATACTACGGAATTGAAAGTGAGGTTGTATATCCTCCAGTTGATACAAAATCCCTAAAGTATAACTCTGATATTGATGGCAGGGAGAAATGGTTCCTATACCTTGGTCGTGTTGAGACATATAAGGGGGTTGATCTTGCAATTAAGGCATGTGTGAAAGCTCATGTACCTCTTAAGATTGCAGGAACAGGTCAACATGTAGAGCAGATGCGAGAGCTAGTTAAAGATCTAAATGCAAAAGGGATAATTAAATTCCTTGGTTTTGTTGAAGATGATATGAAGAAAGATCTTCTCTTTAGGTGTAAGGGATTAATATTTCCTGTTCGTGATGAAGACTTTGGAATTGTTCCTGTCGAGGCAAATGCTAGTGGTGCTCCTGTCATTGCATACAAGAGTGGTGGGGTACTTGAAACTATCTCAGAAAAAAATCCCAGAAGTGGTGTCTTTTTTGAAAAGTATAAGGTTTCGGAACTTGCAAAGGTTTTGGTTGATTTTGATAAGTATGATTTTGACAGCGCAAATTGTAGAAAACAGGCAAATCAGTTTGATAAGGAGATCTTTAAGTATAAATTTGGCAATCTTGTAAATGATAGTGTACAGAGTTTTAAAAAGAGTGATTGATATAGTTCTCTCTCTTCTTTTAATAGTATTAACCTTCCCAATCCTTTTTGTGATATCAGGATTAATTCTCATTGAATCTGGCTTTCCAATTCTCTCTGACGCACCACTTCGAATTGGAAAAGGAGGTGGTGAGTTTAAGATGTTCAAGTTTAGGTCAATGATAATTGATGCCCACAGAAAACTTAAGAGCGATTCAAACTTTGCTGTTAGATATGAAGAGTGGAAACTAAATGATGGGAAGCTAAATTCAAAGATTGATCCTAGAGTTACGCTTATAGGGAGGGTGATTAGGAGGCTTGATCTTGATGAACTACCACAGCTTTTCAATGTGCTGTTTGGTCAGATGAGCATGGTTGGTCCAAGAGCATACTTTAGTGAAGAGTTTGATATGTACAAAAAAAGACATCCTGAGGTAACTGTACAGATCAGAGAGATTATTAAAGTTAAGCCAGGGATAACTGGTCTTTGGCAGGTGTCTGGTAGAAATGATATTAAGATTTTAGAAAGGTTTATGATTGATAGCTTCTATGCTACAAACTTTAATATACTTCTTGATCTAAAGATACTTCTTAAAACTCCGTTTGTTGTACTCTCAAGAAAGGGGGCGATTGATAGATGAGAACTCACAAAGATACTGTTGTAATAATTAAGTCCTCAAACTATGGTGAGGCAGATAAGATAATAACTGTATATTCAAAGGAGAGTGGTAAGTTTGCCCTAATTGCAAAAGGTATTAGAAGAATTGAGAGCAAGAATAGGGGAAACCTTCAAACATTCTCACTTTCCAAAATCTCATACTACAAAGCAAGTGGTATGCCAATCTTGCTTGAGAGTGAGGGGGTTGTAATATCAGATTTCACAGAGTGTAATCCCAAGGATTTCGAAAGAGTATTGATACTAATTAACAAGTATATGCCTGATGAGGTAAAAAGCATTAAGATATTTGGAGCACTTGAGAGCATTGTTAAGAAAGGAATAACCTCTGAGCTTGTTAATAGATTCAGGGTGCTCTTCCTCATTGAAGAGGGCTTTATGAGTAGTATGAGTGAGTGTGTTGTATGTGGTGGTGGGGATAAGAGCAAATATATAGATAGTGATACTCTTGAGATATATTGTAAAGACTGTATGAAAAAGAATGAGAATATGAAAATGATTGAATTGAGTGATAGTATATATATGGATAGTGCACTCACATTAGCACTAGACAGATATATAGATAAAAATGTGAAAGATATCGCTTAATGATTAAAAAACTGCCAATACAGATATATACTCTCATTCTTGTACTAGTGCTTTCAATTTTCAACATTGGAAATATTCAGGCACAGGAAGATCAAAACTTTGATGTGGGTGTTGGTGCTTTTGTGGATATTGATGACACATCAACAATTGAGATTACACCAACAAGCAATGAGGTTGGGATATATTCTGATGTAACCGTACGAATACTTGATAGAAGTGGAAATCCCCTTGTGAATCACTCAGTACAGCTCTACATAGATGGAGATAGTAGTGGTATCTCATTTGTACAACCTCCCGTTACAGATTCAGATGGATATGCAACGGGAAAGGTTAGATCTACAAATACCGGTGTGTACGTTGTTAAAGCATACGATACAACCTATTCGCAAAATATTGATATACAGGATAGTGAATCTTTTTATGTCTTTCCTGTACAGATTCCCTCACTTGAACCAGAACCATCATATACAAAGGGAAATGAGAACAAACTATACTGGGAGCATATAACTGGAGTTAGTACATATGAATACCTTCTTCAAGTTTCAACAACCTCAACTTTTAGTACTATATACAAGAGCAGTGAATGGGTTAATTCAACAGCATATGAGTTTAGTGAACTTGAAGGTGGTCAGATATATTTCTACAGAATTAAGGCAAGAAATGAGTCTTTAAGTGAGAGCAGTTGGTCAAACTATCAGTTCTCAGTACAAGATGATCAGGCTCCAATTATCACACTTATATCAATTGCGTGGACAGGTAACTCAGTTACAGACGGTATATCTATAGAGTTAACAATTACAGATGATCTAGAGTTAGAAACATATAAAATATATTGTGTTAGAAGTAATGGGGATTTGGAAGAGTGTGGAAGTGTAACAAAGAGTGGCACAAAGTATTCAGTTCATATCCCATACTCTCAACTTGAAAAAGGTGTGCTTTCAAACCTTGAGAATGAATACAGCTTCTGTGTAGAGGCTTGGGACAAAGCAGGGAATATGGGTGAGAACTGTAATATATCAATTTCACTTGAGAAGTTCATTGAAACTCCAATCCCAGATATCACCATTATTGTTAACAGCATATTGGAGAGGTTAAACAGTATCTTAAGTGACCTTGAGGACTATATTACAAGCGTATTTTCATCTATAAAGGGTGTTGTTATACAGGTTGTATCAATAGTACTCTTCCTCCTCTTTTCAGTCATAAGTCTTACACTTCTAACAGGTAGTCTTCTTCTAATCCCCTCACTTCTTCTAGACGGTTTCCTTAAAGCTGTACAGTATATCGGTTTCAGAAAGCATGGAAAGAAGGTTGGTATGGTGTATGACTCAATTACAAAAAAGCCAATTAGGTATGCAAAGGTTCTAATATATGATTCTAGAAATAGGTTAGTGAGAACCTCAATCTCAGATTCACATGGTGAGTTTAAGGCAGATCTTGATACAGGAAAATATCGTGTTATTGTACAAAGGAGTGGTTACATATTTCCTTCAAATCTGATTAAGCCAAGAGAGGATCTGAGTATGGGTAATGTGTACAAGGGGGAGTATATAATAACCTCGCAAAGAAATGAGATGAACATAGTTGTTCCAATCGATCAGATTAATTTTCAAAACAATCAGTCACTTGTTGGAAAATCCAGAGTTATTGATCTTCTAAAAGCACTGAATTTCTTAATTGTAGCAGTTGGCCTTTCTCTCTCAATTTTTCTTCTAGAGCAGAGTCCAAATATTTTAAATTTTGTTCTTGTATTAATATATATTCCCATAATTGGAGTGTTTTTAAAGAGTGTAATTAGGTGGAAATTTGGGATGAAATGATTGTAAAACAGCCCTTTTATTGATATGATTACCCCGTTGTGGGCATGTAGCTCAATTGGTAGAGCAAACGGCTCTTAACCGTTAGGTTCAGGGTTCGATTCCCTGCATGCCCACCAAAATTGTAAAACTTATGGGCGAAGTATCAGAAGGATTAAAAATTTTAGAAAGGCATTATAAGAAGAAATTTATTTTTGATGCTTATGGATATAGACCCTTAGCTCCCCCTCTATTCTCTATTCTCGAACGAGCTCTTAAATCCGGACTTGATGACAACAAATCTACATACCTTTCATGTTGTGATTTGGCAACTACAATTGATCCTCTTGTTTATGCTGATGAACAGAGAGTTCTTGGAGGAGTTTGGAATGAAAGAAGAAATGTTGCTTTGAGCCTACGAACCGAGCAGAGAAGGTTGAGAATGAACTTACATCCAAAGTATTTTGCTGCGATAAGGTGTGGTCGTAAGACTTACGAAGGAAGGGCGTACGATCCTAAATCAGTGAAAGCGTATGAAGATATTTTTCCCGGAGATGAAATTAGATTTGCATTGGACCCTGAGTCACCTGATTTTGAAAATGAGCTTGCCCAAAATGGTTTAGTATCTTCGGAGGAAATGTTTTGTATCGTGCAAGATGTTTATTTCACACCCACTGTCCATGGAATGTTTCGGTGTTTCCCCGAATTAGGAGAAGCGTTTCAACCAATGATTAATTGGCATTTAGATCTGTACCAATTGCAGAGTGCAGCTGTGTATTATTCTTTCCCTGGTTATCCAGAACGAATAGCGGATTTCGGATTTGTTGGGATAGGATTAAGTGTAGTCCAAAACTAGTATGAATTAATTATTCTTGTTAATGTGAGGATTGTGATGTTTGAGGAGTATTTGGATAAAAAATTGCAGGCATAATCCCATATTGCTTTCCCCATTAGAACTGCTACACTAAGGTAATAATATAACTATATACTCATATGATTCTAGGTATGCTTACAGGTATTGCATTTGCAGTACTATCCGTTGCTTCAGTTCTTGGTGTTGTAATACTTGTAATTAATATGCTTAAGAATAAGAAGAAAGATGGTGAGTTTGATATTAAGATGCTTTGGACTGGATATCTATACGTTATGTCACTACTAACTCTCCTAATTGCACTATTTGGTGGTGCAAGAGTACTTAAGGCTGGATTTTCATATATGTGGGGACCACAATTTTCATATCAGCTAAATGAGTATGATTCAAAAGAGATAACTGATGAGTTTGGAAAGCCAACATCAATTGAAGATAGTTGGTTAAAAGGACAAACTGAGGTAAATCTTGAAGGGAAAACATACTACTTTGACGAAACAGAGAGAAAATCAGATATGATTGATGGTGCAACAACATTCCTCTCATTACTAATTCTCTTTGCAATTCACAGAGCTATATCACTTAAGGTTGATGAGGAGGCAAAGGGTGGAAAGTCAATGTGGGCAAGGATATACAACTTCATCTCTCTTCTTCTATACGGGATATTAAGTATTGTTGTAATACCTGCATCAATATATGAACTTGTGAAATACTTTGTAGAGGGGACTTCCAATCTCACATATGGTTCTCCAGTTCCAGGTGCATCACTGGCTGCACTAATCATGATCGTACCAATCTGGCTAATCTTTCTAATGAGGATGGTGAAGATGAGCAAGAAGTAGCTTAAGGACTTGATTTTTAGAAGGGTCGATTAACTTCGACCCTTTTTTCTTGACAACCGATATCCCAAACTATATATTAGATATATCCCCCGTGGGGGGATGTATAAGATAAAAAATATTAGTATGAAATCAATGAAAACCAATATCCTGCATAGACTTAAGATAATAAAGGGTCATGTTAATGCAATTGAGAAGATGGTGGATGAGGATAAATACTGTGTAGATATTGTACATCAATCAATGGCGGTACAAAGAGCGCTAAAGAAGATGGATATGCAGATAATTGAGGATCATATTAGAAACTGTACAATCTCCCAGATCAAAGAAGGAAAAGAGGAAGATGCCGTTAAAGAGCTAATTGATATATATAACTTAAAATAGTCTATCGATGTCTAAAAAGAACTCTAAATCGGAAATTAAAAGATGCACATACTATATTGATGGAATGCACTGTGCTTCGTGTGAGGTACTAATTGAAAAAAAGATGTTAAAGGATAAGAGTGTTAAAAGTGTTGAAGCATCACTTTCAAGCAATAGAGTGGAGTTTACATATGAGGGTAAGAAACCAGATATTGATCTTTTAAATGATGAATTTAGTACAAACGGATATACTTTTTCGGAAAGTAAGATTACTTCTGGAAAGCAAAAGCCATTATTCGAGCTAAAAGGTGGTCAGTTATATATAAATGATCAAAAACTTAAAAGCTTTGTTAGTATCTTACTTGTACTAACTATTCTCTTTACACTCTTCTACTTCTTTGACAAAAGTGGAATAGCTGGAAGAATCTCTGTTGATTCAACCTCTTCATATTTCACATTCTTTCTCTTTGGAATATTTGCAGGTCTATCTAGTTGTGCTGCACTTGTTGGTGGACTTCTTCTATCACTCTCAAAACAGTGGTCACTACAATACATAGAGTCTGATTCTCTTTTTGAAAGAATGAAGCCCTTTACAATGTTTAATCTGGGAAGAATCATCTCCTTTATACTGCTTGGTGGTGTTTTAGGATTTCTTGGCGGTTTAATTGGAATTGATATTACAAAACCATCTGTTATTACTTCAATTGTTATTGTTCTTGTTGCACTAATTATGGCATTTATGGGACTTCAAATGCTTGGTGTGAAGTGGGCAAGCAGATTTCAGATTAAAACTCCAAAGTTTCTATCTCATAGAATTACAAACACTGAGAAGTTCTCAGGAAAGTATATGCCAATTATTGTTGGTGCTCTTACATTCCTTCTTCCATGTGGCTTTACACTAGTTGCACAGGGACTTGCACTAACATCAGGAAGCTTTTTTAGAGGAGCAATGATTATGTTTGCGTTTGCTCTTGGTACATTTCCTGTTCTCTTTTTAATTGGGATTAGCAGTGCGGCAACTGTTGTTAAGCCGAGGATAAACTATATGTTTAGTACACTTGCAGGAATACTTGTACTGTTATTTGCAATATACAACATAAATGCTCAGTTGAACCTCCTTGGTATTCCAAGTCTAAATGATATTAGAATTGATTTCTCATCCGATGGAAAGGGTGGTGGAACTGTTGTAGTTGGAGAAGATGGATATCAAACTCTAGATTTTGTTGCTCAGGGATTTGCATATATTCCAAAAAGTTCAACCACACTTAAAGCTGGTGTTCCTGCAAAGATCAGGGTGGATAATCAAGGGATTCAGGGATGTGGTGCATATATGGCAGCTAGAGGACTTTTTGATGGATATATATTTTTAGAGCCAGGAAGCAATGAGGTTGTAATTGAAAATCCAGTTGCGGGCACATACAAGCTTACATGTTCAATGGGAATGGTGTCTCCTGTAACCATTAAAGTTATCTAAATTAATAAGTATAACAATGAAACAATTTAAAATAGAGGGAATACATTGTGAGTCCTGTGTGGCTCTAATCAATATGGAACTTGAGGAGGCTAATCTGGACGGCGTTAAATTAGATGAAACTTCAGGGACATTGCTAGTTCCTGATGAACATTTAGAAAAACTCGAACTATTAAAAGAGATTGTTGCAAAAGCTGGTAACTATACATTAATTATTAACTAAATCTAATGAAGAAAGAAACTTTTCCCATAATTGGTATGCACTGTGCATCTTGTAAAAGTTTAATTGAAAAGCTTGTTTCAAGAGTTGATGGTGTGCAAAGTGTTAATGTTAATTTTGCAACAGAAAAGATGCAGGTTGAATATGATGAGGGTAAAGTTACAATTGATGATCTAAAGAATGCAGTTAATAGTGCAGGTTCGTACAAGTTGATCTCTGATTCTGATGGAGTCATTAAGATGGCTTCAAAGCCAGAAGCGGATAAGATGGAAGGAGATATGGATGAACATGGAGCACATGATCATGCTGCTATGTTAAAGGAGGAAGAGTTAGTGCTACTTAAAAAGCGAGTTCTCTTTTCAGGACTTGGTTCAATTCCATTTCTCTTTATAATGAATTGGATGCTTCTGGAGTCAAAGGGACTTGTTGCAAGCCCAATGGAGTATTTTGGAATGATCGAGATACCATCCCTTGGAATTGGGGTGTCATTGTTTTTCTTCTTACAATTCCTTCTTGCAACTCCAATTCTCTTTTGGGCGGGAAAGCCTTTTTTCTCAAGTGCAATATCAGCTCTAAAAGCTAAGAGTGCTAATATGGATACTCTAATTGCAATCGGAACATTTGCAGCTTGGCTTTTTTCCACAGTCGTTACATTCGCTCCAAAGGTTTTCGGTGGTGTTACAAGCAAACTAGATGTATTTTTTGAAGCTTCTGTATTCATTACATTCTTCATTCTTCTTGGAAGACTTCTTGAAGCAAGAGCAAAGGGACAAGCAAGTGATGCAATTAAAAAGCTCTTTGAACTTCAAGCAAAAGATGCAACTGTTATTAGAAATGGTGAAAAGGTTGTAATTCCAATTGATCAGGTAAAGCTAGGTGACATTGTCATTGTAAAGCCAGGTGAGAAGATTGCAGTTGATGGAGTGATTGTTGAGGGACAAAGTACTCTTGATGAATCTATGGTGACAGGTGAGTCTATACCAGTGTCTAAGAGTGTAGGGG
>CAYQNB010000019.1:0-10326 GCA_964418805.1 uncultured Candidatus Saccharibacteria bacterium
TCTTGGATAGTGAGAAAGGGGAGGGTGCAATTAGATACTCAGTTGTTGTGAATGCTGATCAGTTTGTACAGGGGATTTTAAGCAAAAGACTAGAAGGTGTTTTCTCTGGATCTGTTTCAAAAGAGAATATCCTTAAGGTTAATATGACGGGTGTAACTGCAATCACAAGAGCACTTGGTGGAAAGACGGATAGGTCAGGGGATCCTGCATATGCTGCTAAAAAGATCTCAACCTTTCTTAAAGATGCAGATCTAGTTCATATCTCAAATGAGGTTTCATTTGTTCCAGGTTGTGCGCTTGTTGAAGGTTTAAGATTTTGCTCAAAGATGGAATATATTAAGGCACTGGAGGAGAGTGGTGTTAATATTGTTGAGTTAACTGGAAATCATAATAATGATTATGGTGCTGCATACAACGCAAGCACTATTGAGATGTACAAAGAGAGAGGTTGGGACTACTTTGGAGGTGGACTAGATCTTGAAGATTCAGAAAAGATACTTGTTAAGGATGTAAAAGGAAGCAAGGTTGCCTTTATCGGATACAACTACTACGACACAATGCTTGGCACAGGAGCTCTTGCAGGTATTAGTAGAGCTGGCTCAAACTCATATAGTGATAAGAAGATGCAAGCTGATATTGCGAAGGCAAAAGAGCAAGCTGATGTTGTAATAGTAGATTTTCAATTTCAAGAGTGCTACTCATACCCAGAACATGGTGGAATATATCCATACTGTTACAAACCGCTAACATCACCAGATCAGAAAGGTGTATTTAGAAAGGCAGTTGACTTTGGAGCTGATATTGTAATTGGAACGCAGGCTCATCAACCTCAAACATATGAAGTGTATAAGGGAAAGCCAATATACTACGGACTAGGAAATCTATTCTTTGATCAGATATATTGGATAGGTACAAGACAGGGTTTAATTCTAACCCACTATATGCACAACGGAAAACATATCCAGACAAAACTAACAACAACGTACTATGAGAATGATATGCAGGTTTATGTAACAAAGGATGAGAAGAGAGTTGAGCTTCTAGAACTTCTTAACGAGGCAAGGTAGAGTTCCATCTTTTGTGATACTTACTACCATTTACAATTTTTTCAACCTCTTTGTCTTCAAGTGGAGAGACTATCCATAGATGATGTGGGATATTTTCAACCTCATTTTTAAGATACTGCTCAATCTGCTTAATTGTTATCTTCTCAACTGCATCTTTAGCCTTTTCATAATCATATATGTCAAAGCCGTTAAGAATATCGTATGAGATACCAGAGTTGTATTCATAGTTATACTCAATCGTTCTCGGATATATATAGCTTGAAATCTGATTCTCTAACCAAAGAGCTCCCTTTTTAGAATTCAAGAACTTGTATACATCTTTTGTAATGAGTGAGTAGTATTTTTCTAGAGCTTTTTTCAAATTTTCTGTACTACAACCGATCTCGTGGAAATCAACAGTATATTCATTTGTCAGATATGAGGCACGATGAGTTAATATGGAATATATGATTCCATGTTTCTCTCTTAACTCATCAAATCCAACTTTAGATATTAATCTTCTTGAGAGGTAGTCAAGCATATGCTTGTGGTAGTCTAGTTTTTTCTCTAATGGCGAAAATCTCATAAACATAATCTTTGCTCCTTGGTTGTTTTTCTCATTAAAGGTTCCCAATCTATACAGATTCCTGAAACTCTCTTTAGGGTATTTAAATTCAAACGGTATTCTCTTCGAGTGAACAGTAGCAATCTTATCTATCCACTTAAGAGCCGTCTTATTCAATCTCTTTGGTGATTGTATTGATATTATGCAATTATTTGTTGAGTATGTATCTAGAAGTTTTTTAAGATCATCTGCCTTGATTGATTTGATATCTTCATACTCTCCAAGTACATAACCTACATAGTCTGGCATGTGGTAGTTAAGAAGGAACTTTTTAAGCATATAGCTCTCATCTCTATCAGATTTTGGTCGCTCTGATCTTTCTGCAAGTATTACCTGTTTCTCTTTATCTACATATTTAGCAATATTCTCTACAGGGTAGTCAATTATTGCATGGGTGGCTTTGAAGAGTCTTCTTTCACCTTTAGTATTTGTTAATCCCCAATATGCAACAGACTTTTTAGTTGTATATGCATTTGATCTAATTGAAGGTCTTTTTCTAGTCCCAAATTCAAACTTATCAATTGCAGCCTTTGTTTTAAATACCTTGTTTGGGTTTCCAGCAAGAATATGTTCTAGAAAGTGTGCAGTTCCCTGTGGTATTTCAAGTAGTTTTTCTACAATCTGTCCCTGATTTAGAAGTACATTTAAGTATGTTTCTACGGTTGCTTTGTTAAGGGTGTGGAGAACTTTTAATCCACTTCTGTGTTCATACAATGTATTCTCAACCTTATATTGTGTATCTTTCCACTGTTTTAGTATTTTCATCCGTTATTCCCCCAACATATATGTAATTAATATACCGATTACAAATACAAGAAGGTGTGTTAGTGATTTTAGAAGGTTACCTTCTTCCTTTAGTTCTGGAATTAGGTCACTTGCTGATATATATATAAATCCACCTGCTGCAAATGCCATTAGATATGGCAAAATTGATTCAAATGATGATGTGAGGTAGAAACCAACAATACCACCAAGTATCATAGTTGCAGAAACTAATACATTTAGTATTATAGCTTTCTTTTTTCTCATACCTGAGTGTATTAATACTCCAAAGTCTCCAATCTCTTGTGGAAGCTCATGGGTTGCCACTGCAAAAGCTGTGAGTGACCCTAGCGCTGGATTTGCTACAAATGATGCTGCTACAACAATACCATCTATGAAGTTGTGTATTGCATCTCCAATGAGGTTCATCTTTCCAATTACATGTCCATGATCATCTGTCCTGTGACAATGATGCCAATGTATTAGTTTCTCAACAAGAAAGAATATTATGAAGGATGCTAGTACATATACAAATATTATCTCCATGTTAGACATCTCAATTGCTTCTGGAATTAGGTGTACAAATGCTGTACCAATCATTGTTCCTGCAGAGAGTGCAACAAGATATTCTGTTATCTTACTTAGAAGCTTTTTATTTATGGATAGTAATAGGACTGCTACAAGAGATAGGGCACTAACAAGCGTTGTTGCAAGAATTATATTAAGAAGCATATCTGAAAGAATTAACTAAGCTGGTTATATTGTAGCATAGGTGTCAAGCCTTTTTCCTACCCACAAACCTAATTAGGTTGTTAACACCTTTTTTCTTATCTTTAATTGTAGTTCCTTTATTATCTAGCAGTTCTATCTCAAAGAGTTCTGCTGTTAATTTTGTAACAGTTTCAACACTAAAAAATCTTTTAACATCGCCTGGTTCAAGTTCGAAATAGTCTTCTTCTAACATCGTTCCCTGCATATATTCAGGATCGTCAGTGGAGTTTGCAATGAAGATTAATAGTCCATTATCATTTAGTAAAGAGTGAATCGTTGTTAAAATGTTCTTTGTATCTTCCAGCGTGAAGTAGTGCAAGCTTACATGAGAGTACACAACATCAAACTTCTGTCCATTTAAACTTCCAATCTCCATTGTATCTAGTTTCCTAATCTGAAGTTCATCGTCGAGGTTGTTTTCAGCCTTTTTCTTTTCTAGATACTCAACTGCAGTGTCAGAGAAGTCTGTTGCAATGACTGTATGTCCTTCTTTTGCAAGATATACAGAATCTTGTCCATGTCCTGCACCAAGTTCTAATACTTTTGAGTTTTTCTTTATATATTTAAGAACTTCTAAAAGGAAGATGCTTGGTATATTTACAAAGTCTTGTGATGCGTATGAATGTAATTTTTTATCCCAAAATGCTTTAGGAGTATTCATGTTTGTGTTAAGTGATATGTATAAATCTTCTCTTATCATCTATATCATTGCTAACCTCTGTTAGCCATCCATCTTCACCTTCCAATCTTCTAACCCATGTAACTCCTGATATATCAGCTTGATATACAACAACAATCTCTTCATTCCATTCTGTAAAGCCAACACTTAATACTGTGTATATTGTGCTTGGATCTTTCCAATGATGATATTTACCTCCAACAACTACATTCTTCTTTGCATCTTCTAGTTTTTGTTGTAGTTGTTCTTGTGATGTGTGAGCCATTGTTTCGTGAATTAGAGGATACCTAATATAATTAGAAGTGATAATCCAAGAGGAAATACTGAGAATATTAACAATGTATTTAGAAATAATCTAACTCCCTCTTTTTTCTTTCTGTCTAAGTATAGAAGTACAGGTTTTAGAAAAAATATTGTACCCATAACTGCGACAGAGAGAGTGAAAAGAGAAAGAAAGATTACCGGCATTAGAAGGGAATATTCTAATGTCTCAATGTTACCAATATAGTACATGATTCTAACTACAATAACTATGTATAGTATTGCAGATAGAGCATTATATAGTGGGTTCTTAGTCATAATATGATTCTATATTTAGAATATAGTACAAGTCAAATATGACGATATACTATCCAAATATTTTATCTATGCAACTGTCTTCCAATGAAGATTACTAAGATTGCACCAAGTACTGCTACAACAATGCTGTAGAAGTTAAAACCTGATACTCCTGCGTAACCAAGAAGATTCATAAGGAATCCTCCAATGAAAGCACCAACGATACCTAAAATGATATTCTCAAGTAATCCGTGTGATGTATTCATAATCATCTCTGCAATCCAACCTGCCAGAGCTCCTAAAACGATCCAAAGTATAATATTCATAATAATGTGTAATAAATTTAAAAATTCTTCGAAATACTGATTATTCAGCTTGTACTCTGCCTGAAACTATTTCAACTAGCTTCACTGTACCTAGTGCAATTGCAATATATACGATAATTGCAATTATTGTTGCGGGTTCAAAGACTGATGCTGTTTCTAATCCTTGTGATACCTCTGAACTAAATATTCCTGCAAACGGTGCTACTAAGACTCCTGATATACTGTATACCACATCTACAAAACTATTCTGTGTATTAGCACCAAATAGCTTGAGAATGAATCGTGTTACCAAGAGTGTCTCGAATATTCCAAACATGAAATATATTAAATATGTGAGAGTTTGAATCCCTGTTGCCTTAACCTCTACCTGTGCAACCTCATTTTGAGTTGCATCACCACCTGTTCTTACTACTGTCTCCTTTATTACCTTTGCCATGTTACTTTCCTCTCTTAAATAATTTTATATATGAATTAATTAAACTGCTAATCGGTTTTAAATTCGGGCTATCTTATTGAAGTTTCCTTTGGAAGATATATTAACAATGCTTTCTCAATTAGCTTTGTTAGAGTTAGGTCTTCAACTATAGCTTGTATCCTAGCTCTCTTGACGATACTCATACTAAGAAACAATGTTATTCGCTTTTTTGTAGTAGTTGTCATACTTGATATCTTACACCTAGTTGCTAGGAAGTCAAATAACAATATACAAACCTCTATTGTGAATATAGTTATTGTGGGTGGGAAGTTACATGATGCTCTATTGAACAGTAATTAATAAAACAAAATGTGAATGGTTATAAATGGAAATGGAGATTACAAAATAATATCTATTCTACTTTCAATAATGCATATAATCTAAAGAACTCTGTAATTAATCTACCTGCTCTTTGTGCAGCATCTATATCATTAAGTGCGCCTGTAACTTCTTCGTGGCTTGTTGCATTCTCACCATCAGGTGCAATTACATTTGAGATAAAGGATAATCCAATAGTGTCCATACCTAAGCTGTTTGCAACAACTATTTCAGGAATTGTAGACATCCCAACAGCCTGTACACCCAATGCTCGTAGAGCTTGTGATTCCGCAGAAGTTTCATATGTTGGGCCAGTGAGAGCGCAGTATATACCTTCGTGCAAAAACTGCTGTATTCCAAGATTTGTTGCGGCGGTGTGAAGAAGTTGGCGCAGATGTGGGGTATATGTAGTATGTTGAGGTACAAATCTCTCTGTATCCATAACAACAGGGCCTTGTAGGGCATTTGGAAAGAAGAGACCAAGATGGGAAGTAATAGCCATCAAATCATTCAATTTGTGCTTAGGATCAAGTCCACCAGCTGCATTTGTCGCAAAGTATACAGATGCTCCTAACAATCTCGCTACTTGAACTGGAATTGTTATCTCTCTTAGTGCAGTGACTTCATCTGGGGTAGGGCCTTCTTCGTAATAATGTTTTCTTCCTTGAAGTCCAAGTACATGTACACCTGAGATCTTACCTACAAGAAGATTTCCCTGATGACCTGCTACAGTTGTTTGAATGAAATTAGGAATTGAAGCGTATGGTATTGGATCACGGAGTAGTTGCATTTGCGAGACAACTTCACCAAGACCGGATCCAAGTGTGAGTGCAAATTCTGGTTTAAAGTCTTCAGGGATTTCTTTTTTCAGATGTTCTACAATACCGTGGATTCTAGCCTCATACTGTCTGGGATCAAACCCTTTTTCTCCATTCATAGGTGTATTTTAACCTATAATGAGAAAGATGGGAATATTGTGATATCGTTTTGAAAGTTAGTGTGGCTCCGCGGGAAGGGCTCGAACCTTCAACCCATGCGTTAACAGCGCATTGCTCTACCATTGAGCTACCGCGGATCAATATAACCCTTGTATTTTATGCATTTTATGGAAATTCTGCAACCTTTCTTTGTAATATTATGCATATCTGATACAATGAAGTTAGAATAATATAATTGAAATAGTGATGATTAAAAGTATTCTTCTCGCCGTATTTGTACTTCTTTTTTCAAGTATAACTGTGTTTGCACAACCATTTGAAGTTGGAGAGAAACCAATAATGTATGGTAGAGCAGACTGTCCACACTGTACCAATGTAAAGAACTTCATGGCATCAAATGAGATTGAAGATCAATATGAGTACAAGGAGATAATAAATAATGAAGAGAATCAAGCAGAATTCACAGCATGGTTAGACCATTTTGAGATTCCAGCAGATCAAAGAGGTGTGCCATTCATGGTTGTAGATGAGCAGACATATCTTTTCGGTGATACACCTGTAATTGAATACTTTGCAGAAAAAAATAACATTGAGGTCTCAGATGAATATAAGGCATCAGGTTCAGATACAATCTTTCTTGTAATCGGAGGGTTAGTAATGGCATCTGTATTTGGATATGCAATCCTCTCATCATTTAAAAAGAAATAATAATTAGAATATCTAATTTAATTTCTACACAATATGCAAGTTCTCATATCATTTAACGGTATGGAGTCCTCTGAGGCTCTTAAAAAGTACGTTTCAGAAAAGATACATAAGTATGATAGGTTTCTTTCAGATTCAACAAGCATTGCCGTTGTACTAAATCAGAGTGTACATACAAAGGGAGTTAAGAGTGATTTTGGTATAGATATCAATGTAGCACTTCCCAAGACTATGATTAGGGTTGCTGAAAGGGGTGCAGATATGTATGCACTAATTGATATGTCCACAGACATACTTGCAAGAAGACTTAAAAGATATCATGACAAGAAGAAGAACTGGGAAGGTG
The DNA here is from genome assembly GCA_964418805.1 of uncultured Candidatus Saccharibacteria bacterium. Lineage (GTDB taxonomy): Bacteria > Patescibacteriota > Dojkabacteria > SC72 > SC72 > CAYQNB01. The sequence goes on from CAYQNB010000019.1 coordinate 7,550, forward strand.
AGAGTCCTTGGAAAGTTACAGAAGAGAATGAAGTTTTGGAGGATGAAACTGATTCATATATCTCATACACACCAAAGATCTCTAAGAGAATGAAGCTTTCAGACATGACACCTATGGATGAGGGAGAAGCAATTGAAAAGATGTTAATGATGGGGTATCAACAGATACTCTTTAGAAACAAGAAAGATGACAAAATATCAATGATATATGTCAGAAGAAACGGAGAGTATGGAATTGTACAACCTTCAGATGAGCTTGCTCTTAGTTAGCAGGCTTAAACTGATTTACTAGGTTATTTACAATATTTATAGTTACCTTTAGGAAACCATACTTTGGTTTCTCTGTAATATTGTTTTGAATTCTAGCACCCTCTACAAGCTCTGCTAACCATGCTGTCTTAGCTGCTTGAACCTCATTATCAATATATGACTGTGTTGTCTCCTCCTGCTTATCCTCAAACTTCACATCCTGGTCTGGATACAATACATCCTTATACTTATCAAAAAACTCTTCAACATCACTTTGCTCATACACTATTGTTGGTTCAAGAACCTCTTTTGTTAAAAGTTCAAGTCTAACCTGTCTTTTTAGATCGTCCATAGTTATGCTGTTTGCGCTTAGTGCTTGTTCTAGTACTTCTGCTCCACCGATCTCCTCTTCAATCTGTGTGATTCTTTCATCAACATCAGCTGATGATACATTGTATCCCTGCTTAAGAGATTCCTGGATTATTAGTTGCTCTTCAATTAATGTTTGTGATGCTTGTGCACCATATGCTTTTTCAAGTCTCTCGTAGAATTCTTTTCTTGGAACTCTAACACCATTTACAACAGCAACACTATATCCATTGTTTAGATACTGTACAAAGAGATCGATTGTAGCAAATGAAAGAACAAAGAGAAGTGCAATACCAATCATCTTAAGTACTCTACTTCTATCAACTTTAATCTTTTTAACTTCAACTTTCTTACCTACAACTTTAGATGTCTTTTTAACAGTTACCTTCTTATTCACTTTCTTTGTTGCCATTATATCTTCTTTTAAATTTAGTCTTAGAAATGTGTATGTAAGGATATAACAGAAGAAGCGATATTACAATACCTACAAGAGGGGAGGAGCCAGTTTGAGCAAGTTCTTCCTCATCTTCATCTTCTTGAATGAGGATATTGATACTTCCAGGTGTTGGGATATCAAATAGTTTAAAATCATCAAAACTATTATCACTATCCATAAATCCTTTTCGACCAAGTGATGTACCACTAGCTCCCTTCGGAGCTGTTTCGCTATCTGGTATGACAACACCACTTTCGTTTGTTAGATTGTTGGAATTTGGTGAATCATATACAACAGTATCAACAACAACTCCATTTGCATCCAATAGCTGTACACCATCAGTTGCACCGCCACCATTTTGCATTGCAAGCTTAGGTACATACAGATCACAATTCTCAACCTGAGCTTCGCATATGAGAAAGTATTGATCTGGTTGTACACTTCCACTTAGGTCTGCAGCACTCTTAAAGATTGTACCTGCAACTTGAATCTCCCAACCTTCAATTGATATCTCTGTATTTGATGAGTTGTATACCTCAATCCACTCATATCCCAGATCTGTTCCAACTGGGTCATACATAATCTCATTTAAAACAATCCCACTACTCCCACTATGTACATCTAAAAGTAGGGTATTAAGAAAGATTAGGGATATCAGTATTGTCGTTAGCCAGAAGATAGGTTTTAGATTTTGAGAGATATATGCCATATATAATTATGGCACAGCACGGATGAACAGCGCATGAACTAGCGAAGATGGAGGTATAATGCTGTTAACCCACCCCCATAATCTACTATTACTGCTCTTCCACCGCAGACATCTGTAAAGACAGCCGTAACCTTACCATCTTTGTTCGCTCTTAACGGTGCACCCTCTCCTCTTAAGTTGTAGTAACCTGCAGGTACGGAGCCATACACACAATTTACCCCGTTGGTCCAATATTTATCTCCACTCTGATTCCCACCTGAATAACTAACCATGTCAATTGCCATGTGATAAGAGTTTGGATATTGTGTTATCGCAGCCCCGTCCACTGGGAATCTTAACGAACCACTGCCGTTTGGATAAGTAAAATAGCCATTGTTGTATGGGTTTACGCGATATCCATTGACTCTTAGTTCATAGTGAAGATGTGATCCATAAGCTAGTCCTGTATGGCCTTGGAAGCCGATAATATCTCCCTTTTTGACAGGTGTATTTGCCGGAAGTTGCCCACTTTGGAAGAGATTGAATATAAGGTTTGTAATCTGTGCTGTAACTACATCTCCTTGCTTTTTAAGCTTTGCAAGATTTGCAGCATATGTGCTTTCTTTCTGCCTTGAAATTGCAAGTAGATTTGCCTGTTCTGATTTCTGTGAAGCGAGTTCCTCTTTAACCTCGAACAGTTCTGTCTTTTCATCCTCAACTTCATCTCTCTTTTTTTGTACCTCTGCTTTTTTGGTTGCTAATACCTCTTCCTCTTTTTGAAGAGTTACTGATTTTTCTGTCATATCTGCAAGTATCTCCTTATCCTTCTTTCTTGTTTCAGAAAGATACTTCATTCTTCTAAGCAGCGTGTCAAAGTTATTGGTCTCAAGAAAAAGTTCAAGTGGGCTAATGAAGGAGTATTTATATGAAAGAGATATTCTTTTATCCACTGAATTTCTAAGCCTACTTACCTCCTGGGTGATTGTAGTGATGTTGTTTTGTAGAGCCTCAATATCACTTCCTAGTATTCTAATCT
>CAYQNB010000020.1:0-9850 GCA_964418805.1 uncultured Candidatus Saccharibacteria bacterium
GAGTCGTGTTTATATTTTTTGACATATGAGAGCAAGTATAGAAGACAGAAACTGCTTGTGAATGACTTTATCTTGACTATGGAAATTGAAAAGAGGTTTTTCATACAGCGAGGAAGAAGGGGTATGTGTTGTATGATTAGCTAACTCAATATCCTGCTTATACTGCTTCACACTCTAAAAACTACCAACCATATTCGCACTTTTCATGTAGCAGAGACATTCTATTATACACCTGAAATATATCTATCAAACCGCAACGCATTGGAATTCTTATCTTAAGCCTCATTGCCTTAGAGTCCTTTACTGCAGGTTCAGAATCAGCTACTTCTGCTTGCAAAAACACCTCTCTCTGATGGATATTTATTTCTGCTCTATCGTTATAGTAGGTGGGTATGAATCTGATCTTGTTCAAGCCTCTTTCTTTTGCCTGCTTCCAAAATGCTCCAATGTTTTCTTTTGTTTTTTCTGTCAGTTCTGGACCTTCAATAAGTTTTAATAGTCTTTTTAATTCCACCTTGTTAGGGCGAAAACCAAGACATTCATCAAACATTCTTTTAATCTCTAATGAAATATCCCTCAATGTTGCATCTTGATCTATAATCGCATTGTAGATTTCCCACGGATAATAGTAAGAGGTAACTCTGCTCGCAAATGAATCTTTTCCGCTCCTATTCACTAAAACTGAAATAGAATTACCATAATTCATACCTATACTTTCACAGATTTTAATATACTTCAAGAATCGATTTGTTAATTTTGCTACATCTGCCCCCTGAGCATTAAAAACTTCCGAGATTATTGCTGATACAAGATCGTAATTGATGCAATCCATATTGTTGAAAAGTTTAGAGCCATAACTTTTCTCCTTAGAGCCATAACTTTTCTCCCCTGTTATTTCTAGAAGTTTATGTCTTTCCTCCTCAGTAAGATTTTGCGTTGGGAATTGTAAGTTTAGTGCAAGAAGACGCAGAACTAAATATATATCTTCAGAAATCCTATTTAGTTCTTTATCAGAACCAATTGCATTCATTATATTATCAAGATCAAATCCAGATTCGATGACGTAACCAAGACATTCTTCAACCCCAAGATTTGTTGGGAGGGAGGTTGGCCAAGAATAGTTATGAACAATCTCAACACCATCAACTGTATCCTCGACAGTCACAGGAGCAAGTTGAAGTGCAATTGCAAGGCTTGGGTGGGTATGACGGATTATAGAAATGGCAGATTCCCCTATATCTTTTAACCTTTCATATGAACCTTCATAAACCATTGTTGGCATATTCTCAAAACTAATTGATGCAATATACTTCAAAACGGTTTATGCCACGTGACCTTATCTTGATTATGAAAATTTATGAAATGTTTAACGTACTCCTAGAATTATCTTTGCCTCTGTATCTGCAACTAACTTTCTAATATCCTTAACTTCTTTTTCAAATACACTGATACCATATACACCACTTTTCACACTATGCTTAATTATCTCTTTTTCATCCTCACAAACTACAAACACTCTCCTTTGATTCTTTTTTGCTGCTGATATCACTGTATCTACAACCTTTAACACACTACCAACACCAAGATTATACTTCCCACTATCATCATCATGCGAGATATTTTGCATATACTTTGCAAGAGAAGGAGTATTAACAATTAAACCATCGATATCCGCATCTAGAATCTCGTCGGTTAGTATAACCTCAGAAGGACTATCAATCACAGCATATATGTTAAATGTACCAGATCTTCTTAGACCCTTTGAAGATGTATACTTCTTAATCTCCCTCATGTTTGCACCGTTAGAAGGGTAGTGGAAGGCAAGAGAAACATTTCTACACATATATACATTTCGAACCCTACGAATGATTCTAAAAACAGTATCCATTAACTTCTTGTCCTCTATATATCTAGAAACACCCATTTGCTTCTCATCACCCTCGTATGAAGCACCTCTTGTTAGTTCTTTAAATTTTTCAGATCTCTGAGAACCAAGGGAAACAATGATCTCATTGGTATCAACAACAGATGCAAGAGCCTCAATCTTCTTTCCAATCTTCTCTGCATACTCCTTGTATTTTCCATCCTCTACATATGCAAGTGGGTGCCTTCCATCCTCAAGCATTAAAAGATCCATATCAACAAAGAGAATTCCGTCAGCATTAACAATGGACTCAGATATTTCATTTTTTGTATCAACAAATATCTTTGTTGCGGTATTTGGAAGAGTTGAATCTCTTTTGAATACAAATGAAGCCTCATCCTTCACTTCAACAACAACCTCTTCTTTAACTTGTACAACCTCCTCAACCTTTTTCTCTGTTAGTTTCTCCTGCATCTCTTTAGCAACACCAACTGTATCAACACTTAACTCCGGAATGTTTAGATATATAGCACCACTGTTTCCATCAATCTGAATATCACTTCCATCCTTTAGAATCTCTGTTGCACCGTGTACTCCAACAATTGCAGGAATATTTGATTCACGACAAAGAATTGCTAAATCTGATGTTAATCCACCAAGCTCACAGATTACACCACTGCTTGCAAGAATTATATTCCTAAGAGACTGTTCATACTCTTTTAATACAATGATGCTTCCCTGTGCCACAACCTGCTCACTTGAAGATATTACAACAACCTTGCCTGACACCTGACCAAAACTTGCACCGATCCCTGAAAGTATGTTTGGAGTATTAGGGGTGATATTGCTCTTTTCTGGTTTGCTTGTGACATTTTCAACAACCTCTTTTTTAATCTGTTTCTGCGCACTGTTAACAGCTTTTCTTTCTAGATCTTTAACAGTATCTCCCTTTGTTACAAATTCAGTTACAACCTCTCTTAGGTTTGCACTCACAATATTTAACTGACCATATGTAATTGGCTTAATATGATTAGTACTGATTGCCTCCTTGTTTTGCAATACCCAAACTCTTCCACCACTTAATACCCATTCAACATCTTGAGCAACTCCACTTTGGTTTTCAATGATGAGTGCAATCTTTGCAACAAGATCAATATGTTTGTCCTCAAGCTTCTGCCTATGACTCCAGCTCTTTGAGATATGTATCTTTTCAACATTTTCTTTCTTTCCTCCAAGTGTTCGAACCTTCATCCATTCTTGTGGTGCAATCTGCTTTTCCAAAATACTTAGATCTTTCTTAAGAAGTGTGTATGAGTCTGGGGTGATCTCTCCATTTGCAATGACGTCGCCTAGACCAAATACCGCTTCAATATTCATGCGACTTAGATCTTGAGTTATTGGGTCGATGGTGAAGGTGACACCTGAGGTTTCTGCCTGCACCATCTTTTGAACCACAACCCCAACTGTTACATCTGAAAGTTCAATACCCTCTGAGAGAGCATATGATACTGCAGAGTCTGTGAAGAGTGAGGCGTAGACCTGCTTAATTGCCTTCTTCAAACTATCAAATCCTCGAACATTTAGCTGTGTTGAGAATACTCCGGAAAATGAGGTAGTGGGGGAGAGAGGATATGATACTGAGGATCTAACAGATACCCATGAGTCTGTAAAGCCAGAAATCTTTGTATATTCTTTTAGAAGTTCCTTCTGAAACTCCTTTTCGAAATCACTTCGCAAAAATGCACTAACAATCTCACTGCTCTCTGGATTTCTTCCCCTTGAGAGAAGTGTATCTGACTTCTTTTTAAGTACCTCACTTGCATACTGCTTAAATACCTCAGGGGAGATTACAAAAAAGTCTGGAACTGGAACATCATATGATACAAGTTTGAAGAGACTTAAACCCTTCCTTCCGACATTTCTTTCATTAACATCTTTAATTGATGCATCTTCAAAGTTGAATATTTTTGGTGTTTGGATATTACTCTCACCCTCATTCATTGTTGGCAGTTTTTAAGATTTAGCTTTTTAAACAATACCTTTTGCCTTCAGTTTTTGCAAGTCTACATAGAATTCATAGGCAATCTGAAGTAGCACAGCAACAGGAACGGACAGCAGTGCACCGATTGGACCAGCAAGTGTGAATCCAGAGGCGACCGCTATAATTACAGCAATTGGCTTTAATCCGACTGCATTTGCCATCACCTTTGGAACAATTATTGTATTTTCTAGCTGTTGGATTATGAAGTATGCGATTGCAACCATTAGCGTTGTGACAGGTCCACCTGCAATGAGGCTCATGATTAGTGCTGGTACTGCTGCAATTATTGGTCCAAGATTTGGAATTGCTTCTAGAAGTCCTGCAATTACAGCAAGGGGAAGCGCAAATGGTACGTTTAGAACAGTTAGTACGACCCAGACCATGAAACCTATTATGAAGCCAAGTATCGCCTGACCAAGAAGCCAGCTTCCAAGTTTCTCTTCTACATCAAATACAAGCTGCTTAACTCTTCTTCTCTTTCTCTCATCAATTATCCTAAGAAGAAGAAGGTCAACAAAATTATCATGATCTGCAACGATGTATAGTGACATTAGGATTGCAGTGACAACTGAGATGACACCACCAGCGATGTTAAAGACTGTTCCAAGTGCGGACTTAACGCCTTCTGCCCCAGCGCTTGGTGTTATCCATGAGAATGCACCGTTCATGTACTCCTTAACTGTTCCTGCATCTAGATTTTGTCCTAGAAATGATATCTTTGAGGCATTTTCAACGATCGCATTGCTTAGGTTTGGGATATCAGATACAAATCTCTCTGTTTCAGAGATGAATGGTACAACAACAAGCATAACTGTGAAGGCAAGAAGCAGGATACCGCCCAAGTATGTTAGAGCAATTGCCCAGCCTCTACCAACTCCCTTTTTTACAAACCATCTAACAGATGGAAGAGAAGCAGAGGAAAGTATGAATGCAAAGAAAAGAATTACAGCAACCTGAATAAGCTGCCCTCCAAGGTATATAAGTGCGAGGACAAAAAGAATTGTTATGATTGTATTGATTGATATATCTACGGTTACAACTCTTCTGTCTGATCTGTCTAGTGGATTTGAAACATACTCATCTCCTTTAGAATCAACTCTTAACATATCCATTCCCTTTTTAGATGCTTTTGCTGAATACTCTCTTGCCATTTATATATATTGTTAAATAATACTTACATCTTAATATATTTACTCTTTTTCAACAAGCAGTGGAATTATGAAAAGTGAGATGGCAAGACCTGCAAGAATGCCTGTAATTATTCTTCTCTCCCAGTTATCAATAAACCACATTGGAAATATATCAAGTGCTAGGTATGCAATTAGAACCTGTATAAGTCCATCAATGACAATTGGTACGAGGAGTGCAAAAATAACCCACTTTTGAACCTTAACAATCTTTTTCCTTCTGTACATAATTAGAAGCAGTAGAGAGGAGAGTGCAAGTGAGCCGTAAAGTGCAATATCTCTAATGCATATTGGGACTTTCCAACCGATATTCTCATCTCCGTAGTAGTCATGACCGAAGTATTGCGGATATGTATTAAGTGTTGGATTTGGATTTATATCAGGAAGATATCCAATCTCCTTTAACTCATTGACGGTATAGTGCACCTTTGCACCCTCATTTCCAAAGAGAAATACAGATCTCTCAACTCTTTGATGACAGAACCTTTCATATACCTCATTAATCCCAATACCAACTGCATCAAAACCATATAGGAAAGAGATCGGTGCAAGAAATGGTATGAGTACATAGAGCAGTACAATTCCAACAACAAATTCAGGTAATCTGTTAATAATTCTATCTACCACAACAACTATATTAATGTTAATATAGAATACATTATGCCAAACAAATCATGTTAAAGAAACTGTTTTCACTTTTTTCAAATCAACAGAGCACATACTCATTCTTTCGACTTCATGCAAACCTAACAAAATGGCAGAAGGAAGGGTATAAACCGTGGGCACACGAACTTCCAGAAAAGATAGTACTTGATTCATCTTTTTGGAAAAAGATTGTTGAGATTAAAAAACAGACTGATTCGGATGGAAGAGAGAGAGCATTTGCAGTCTTCTTTGCAGATGGTGAACTAATTCTAACAGAGGTGACAAAAGGGACAAACAGCTCCGTCACTACAAACTCTAAAGTTGAGGTGAAGTATCTTCCGAGTAGAAGCAAGGGATATTTTGTTAGAGAGATATATGCAGATGGGGGACTGATTAGCAAAAAAGAGCTATATCACAAAAGAGCACCAAAAAAGATTGATATAAAATATCTCTTTAATATTCACACACACCCACCTCACAATATTAACGGAGTATCGAAGTATTCATTCTTTTCAAATACGGATGTTAATACACTTCTCTCATCTAGTGCTCTCATTAGTGCAATGGTAGGCGATAAGCTGTGGTTACTTTTCAAGACAAACAAATCACCAGCTGCTTCTAATACAGTTGAAAGTGAACTATCTGTTAAAACATTAACTGAGAATATGAATATTGTTGTATATTGTGCAGATCTAGAGAAACCTTTATACAAGCTCTCTTCTTAACTTCACACCAACAAGTACGCTGTTTAGAAGAAGTACAACTAGTGCAATCATTCCAATATATCCGATTAGTGCATTTGCTTTGACCTCATTTAGTGCATCACTTAATATTCCTGATGCTTCTGGAAGATCAACAGCACCATTTCCATTAAGTTGTCCTGATGCATATGTAACTGAGATCTTTTGAGAAAGCTTTGTTACATTACCAGCCTCGTCTCTAATCTCAACTGAGAACTGATTCTCACCATCTGTTAGAGGAATATCTTTAAGAACAAAACCACCGTTCATATCAGCTTTAGCAATATATTTCTTTCCATTCTTTTCAAGAACAACTGTACTATTTTCCTCTACAACACCACGAAGTGTGAATGCTTTTGTATCAACCTCTTTGTCATATGCAAACTTTACATCTGATGATGGGGCTGTAAAGTCAGCATTTACTGTCCACATCTTTCCTTTTTCACTTCTAACTCTTCTTGGAAAACCCTTTATACCCGCAACTTGGATTCTATAGTCACCTTCATCTTCAATCTCATATATATATCTAAACTTACCATTCTCATCACTCTTAACACCATCAGTTACAACCTGATCATTAACAAACACCATTACTCTCTCGTAATCTGATGAATCTCCCTTAACTGTTAAGCTCTTTGTATTAACAAAGGCTGGCATTGCATCAAGAACTGGAACAGGAAGTGCACTATCAACTGAGGCAGGGAGCCTGTACAAGATTATTGAAACAATTCCTCCAATTAGCATTACAAGACCAACGGCAATCATCAAAAATCCAACTATTATTGAGAATGTAGACCTATTCGAATCATTCTTTCTTGAAACCTTTAAAGTACTTTTCTTTGCTCTTGCCATCAACCTATATAATCAAATTATATACACAAGTGTATTACAATTACCCTAAAGATGCAAGATTAGGAGAAATTTGATAAAATGGCTGTGTAATAATACAAAATAACCATGATACTGAAAGTACTTCAAAAAATAGTAACCGTTCTTCTCCTGCTATCTGTCTTCATATCGGCAATATTTTTCATTCTCTTTCCAAAGCTACCTGATATTAAGATCTTCATGGAATCAAATAGACCTGAGAGAATAACCAGAAATACAACTCTTTCCCTTCTAACAACACTCTCTCCCCCAAACCTCACAGCATTAATTGAGGAGCTAGATAAACCAGGAGCACTTGAACATATATCAACAGAACAGCTAATCAAATACAAGAATGAAGGAAAGGTACTCTTTAATATGGAAGAGCAAAACACAACACTTCTAATCTCCTCAGCAAATATCAAAGGAAAGGTAGTGGACGGTGAGAATGCACACCATATGGATAGGGGATTCTGGCATTTTCCACTCTCAGGACAACCTGGTAGCAGAGGAAACACTGTAATCATTGCACACAGATTCCTTCACCTTCCACCAAAAACAGACACATTCTTCTCACTTGATAAAGTGAGTGTGGGAGACAGAATAACAGTTAATCAAAAAGATGGTACATATAACTACACAGTTGTACAAACTAGGGTAGTGGATAAGAGTGATAGAAGTGTAATTGAAAACACATCAGATCACCGCCTCACCCTCATAACATGCACACCACTTTGGACATCAGATATGCGTCTTGTTGTTGTTGCTAAGCTAGACAAAATATATCAGAGCATATAAAATATGGTGCTAAAATAATAAAAATCCCATGGAAAGCAAATTCAATACAAAAAAAATCTCAGAGTCACAGTACCAGTTAGATATATCAGTTCCCGCTAAAGCATTTAAGGCATCATATGATGCACTTTTGGAGCAAAAGGCCAAAGAGTCTGATGTAAAAGGTTTTAGAAAAGGTGCTGTACCAAAAGAGTTTGTAGAAACACAAAACAAAGAGATGCTTCTAATTACAGTTTTCGAAAGACTCGCACCCCTCTACGTTTCTCAAGCTGTAACAGAGGAGAAACTTGATATTGTTGCACCACCTGTATATGAGAATCTTCCAAAGATTGATCTAGACAAAGATCTTTCATTCACAATTAAGGTAACAGTGATGCCACCATTTAAACTTGGAAACCTTAAAAAGATCAAGCTTGAAAAGAAAGATATCTCTGTATCAAAAGAGGAGATTGATGGTGTAATCACCCAGCTTGAAGCAAACAGTGATATTAAAGCAGAGAAGGGAAGTGATAAGTGGGCAACAGAGGTGGGAGCAAAACTTGCATTCAAAGGTATCAAGGACATTGCAGGACTTCGAGATGAGATTGAGAAGGTCTTAAAACTTCAAAAAGAATCAACAATTAAAAGAGAGATGGAGAGTGATGCTCTAAAGCAGGGTATTGAACTTTCAAAGCTTGAGATTCCAGAACCATCAATTGAGTTTGAGGCACATGAAAGAGAACACTCATTCATGCACGATCTTGAGAGCAAGGGTATGACTCTTGAGCAGTTCATGCAAACTAACAACATTACAATTGAAAAGATGAGAGAGATGTGGAAGAAAGATGCAAAAGATGCAATTGAGGCAGATGAGTTCCTCATGCTCTATGCAAAAGAAAAGGGTCTAGAACTAACAGAGGAAGATCTAAAGGAGGAAGTTAACAAGTTCAAATTTAGTAATCCAAATGTTGATGACAATACACTTAACAATCCACAGTGGAAGGAATATATCAGAAGAGTTGGGATTAAGCAGAAGTCATTTACAGCTTTCATGGAAGAGGTTAATTCATATCAAAAATAGTTAGATGTTAATACCAACAGTAATTGAAAAAGAGGCAGGTGGAGAGAGAGCATATGATATATACTCAAGACTTCTCAAAGACAGAATTGTTTTTGTAACAGGTGAGATTGAAGAGCAGATGGCAAATACAATCGTTGCTCAGCTCCTCTTTCTTGAAAAAGAAGACAGCAAGTCAGATATTCAGATGTTCATAAACTCTCCAGGTGGAATCATAACAGCAGGTATGGCAATTCTAGATACGATGAATTACATAAAACCAGATATCTCAACAATTGCAGTTGGTCTTGCAGCTTCAATGGGTTCAATTCTTCTTTCAGGTGGTACAAAGGGAAAGAGATTTGCACTTCCAAATTCAAAAATTCATATTCATCAACCACTCGGAGGAGCACATGGTCAAGCAAGTGATATTGAGATTGCAGCAAAAGAGATACTAAGTGAGAGAAGCAGACTGTACAAGATGCTCTCAAAGTTCACAGGGAAGAGTACAGCAGATATAGAGAAGGATGCGGATAGGGATAAGTACTTCACAGCAGATGAAGCTCTTAAGTATGGGTTGATAGATAAGGTGATTAAGTAGTTTAACAATTAAAAAGGGTGATTAGCTCAGCTGGTTAGAGCACTACAATGACACTGTAGGGGTCACAGGTTCGA
>CAYQNB010000021.1:0-5196 GCA_964418805.1 uncultured Candidatus Saccharibacteria bacterium
TAATAATTAATTTAAACACCGTAATACAGGTATTACAAATTATACCAATCCCCCATTCTCTGTCAAGACTATCTATATTGTCGTGAAGTTAGGTATAATGAGGTATGAAAAGAAGTAAAAAGTTAAAAATTGTTGGAACAATTGCACTTGCAATAGCTGTTGCAGGAGTAGCTGCATATGTAGTTCATAAATCAAAAGAGCAAAAGAAGAATGAAAGCAAAAAAAGAAAGTAAAAATCTATTCCCACAGCCTGAGATATTTGGAACAGCGACAGTTGGGATTAAAGGACAGATTGTAATACCTAAAGAAGTTAGAGAGAAGTATAAGATAAAGACTGGAGATAAACTTATACTGTTTGGTGGTAATTCAGAGGTTATTGCAGTTATTAAATCAGATAGAGTAAATCAGATACTAAAAGACATAACTGATGAAACAAATGAATAGTTAGATACTATTCAAACACAAATACCTCTTTAAGAAATTCGAACGCTAGATCTACATTCTTCTGTGCATCTTCAGTTTTATAACCGGTTGTATCGATCGAAACAAAGTATTCAACCTCTTTATTCGGATGTCTAAAATACCCGAAATTCATAGAATCATCCATATCGCAAGTTAAAACTTCTAACTCTTTAAATGTTGATGAGGAATACTCACGACAACCCCCACCCTTTCCATCGATAAATGGAGTTCCGTATAAAATAGAGATTGAAATCGATTTACCCTTATCTTGATCAGGAACAGATCCATCTGCATTAAATTGCACTGTGAAGACTCCTCCAAAGATATTTGAGCTCTCAAATGGCGTATGCGCGCCACTATCTGCATACCAGGCATTTTCAGGGAGAGCAATTGAAAAGTTACCAATTGATGATTCGTATGAGCCACTTGTTGCAACTTCATTTTCGCTACCATCTGGGAGTTTAAAGATAATCTTACCAAGTGATTTCATTGCAGGCTTCAATTCCAAATATGAGGTATCGCCAGCTTCATATTCGATTAAATCGCGTGCTTTCTGAACACCAATCCCATTGTTAACTACTTCATCATCATCCTCAACTACATCCACCTCATCTTCAACTTCTTTCTTCTCTTCTACATCCTTAACTAAAAAACTAGCAAATGGTGAGTCTGCCATTGTTAGATTGATGTAAAGAACAGCGATGTTGATTGTTATGAGAAATGCACTGATAATTAGTAAAATGGCAACAAGCTTCTTGTTTGTAAGTAGCTCTTTCATACTACAAATATACGATACTAATTAATTTTGTCAATTGATCCCCAACTCATTTAATACACCCTCAAAATCATTAATTACAAAATCAGGAACAACTCTTAATGTATTGTCTTGACCTGTTGGATTTCCATCTTGTGGTGGATCAAACATACCTGCTCTAATGCCAATTAGCTGTGCACCTCGTATATCATTTTTATAGTTATTCCCCAACATAATTGCATTCTTTGGTTCAACACCAAGCTTTGAAAGAGCAAGTGTGAAAAGTGCTCCGAAAGGCTTTTCAAATATCACCTCCTCTGATGCAAATACCTGATCTATATACTCCAAAAGTCCTGCAGATTGTGCCTTTCGTATTCTAAGACCAAGACCACCATCTGAGATTATTGCAATCTTAATACCTGCATCTTTAACCTTTTTGAGAGTCTCTTTAACACCATCATATACCTCAATGTTTTTTAGAAAATAGTCCCAATACATATCTTCAAGCTTAGGAAGAAGGGATATGTCATATTTATGAACAATCTGCTCAAGTGCCATTCTAAAGATTAGTATTCTTGAATGCCTTGTATGTACTGTTGGGAAACTCCTTTGAACAATCAACTGCTTATCCAAAACAAGGTTATATACCTCTTTTGAATCAAGATTTAGATTCTTTGAGATATAGTCAGTGACATGCTTAAGAGCTCTGTTATACATCTTATTGCTCTTAATTAGTGTGTCATCAAGATCTAGTAGGAGTGCTCTATATTTTCTATTCATATGGGCAGGATTTCAATTAACAGTCCATTGTACTGTATCTATCTATTTATTGGAACATTACTCCAACCACTTTTTGTAATTATTATATGATCAAGCAGACTTATACCAACTATATCTATTGCTTTTTTAAGACGAACTGTGAATTTAACATCCTCACTGCTTGCACCACTCTCTCCCGATGGATGATTGTGAGCAACAACTATATATGCACAGTGGTTAAGAAGGCCTGGGATGATGACATCTCTTGGATGAAGACTAATTGTATTTAAAGATCCAACAGCATTAATACGCTTTTCAATGAATTCATATCTACCATTTAAATATACTGATATGAAGTACTCCTGTTTTTTGTTTGCATATCCTTTTAGATATTCATACACATGATTACTACTTAGCATTCTTTTGCCCTTTCCACTTTTTACACTCTCAACCCTAAGCCCTAGCTCAAGTGCTGATACAATTCTCATTGATTTAACCTCTCCAAGTCCCTTGATTCCCCTTAATCTTTCAAAAAGAATCTGTGAATCTGAACTATTTTTGATCTCAGAAAGTATTGTATTTGAAAGCTTCTTAAAACCGATCCCCTTAATTCCAGATCCTATTATTATTGATACCAACTCACTATCACTTAGTGCTGTCACCTTTCTTTCTAGGAATTTTTCTCTTGGTTTCATACCAAGATGATACAGGGGGAAGATGAAATATATGTGAACTTAAGAGGAGGAAACTATATCGTTATTCATTAAATCGCTATATCTCCACCACTCTGGTTCGAATATTATATATATCGTATCTGGCTCATTCTCAAACTTCTTTGAATTTGGATGTTTGGCATAGTGGGTCTGCTTTAGTTGCTCAACTTCATCCTCCTTTGGGAGTCTGGCACTACCTCGAAGCTGAACTGTTGTCCAATTCTGCTCACTAACTCCAATTACAACTGATGCTGGGGACACCTTTCCGTTTAATATCGCCTTTGCCTTCTCGCTTGTATCACTTGTTGAAAAGAATATCTGAAATGGAGAACTGTTGTGTGAGAAGTGAAGTGCAGCACCGTGAGGGGTTTTCCCATCAATCATTACATTTAGAATACCTACTCTTTCATGTTCTAGAAACCTTAGAAGCTTGTCCATATACGGGATTGTACAACTAAACTGTTTCAAATTCAACTACTCTTCCTCGCTCTTTTTTGGTTGCTTTTTAATATATTTACAATCAGGATATCCGCTACATCCTGTGAACATTTTTCCCCATCTTCCCTTTCTTTCAACAAGCATACTCTGGCACTCAGGGCACTTTTCATTTAAAAGCATTGGAAGTACACCTTTACACTCTGGATATTTCTCACATGCCCAGAACTGTCCATACTTTCCTGACTTTAATATCATCTTGCTTGCACACTTTGGACACTCTTTTGGTATATGGAACTTCTCTGTATCAATATTTCCTTCGTTGCTAATATTTTTAATACCCTTACATTCTGGAAAGTCCGAACAGCTTATGAATTTGCCGTATCTTCCAATCTTTATGACCATATCCTTTTTACAGATATCACACTTCTCATCTGATTTTCCAAGAACAACGACATCCTCCTTTTTAACACCAGCTTCAGCCTTTTCTAGATCCTTAACAAGATGCCCATACTCCTCTTTCATGAAAGGAAGGTATTTAAGCTTTCCCTCTGCAATATCATCAAGTCTCTGTTCAACACCAGCGGTGTATTCATAGTCGACAAGTCTTTCAAAACTGCTCTTAAGAAACTTAACAACAACTCGTCCAATATCAGTTGGTGCAAGCATCTTTCCATCTTTAGTTACATATCCCCTATCCTGTACTGTGCTAATGATTGTTGCGTATGTTGAAGGTCTTCCAATTCCAAGTGCTTCTAGTGCTTTAACAAGTGATGCCTCACTATATCTTGCCTTTGGAAGTGTGAATTTCTGCTCACTAATTAGTTCTTTCTGTTTAAACTTGTCACCTTTTGCAATCTTTTCAATCTCAACTAGTATATCTTCATCTTTGCTTCCACCACTTCCAAGAACTCTTCTAAAGCCGTCGAATATCACCTTTTCTGCACCAAGTGTAAATGTTAACTTATCCTTTGTACCAACTGGCTCAATCTCCGCACTTATTCTTTCAACAACTCTTTGCTCCATCTGACAGGAGACTGTTCTGTTCCATATGAGGTCGTAAAGTTTCTTGGACATTGCATCTAGATCTTTAAGATCCTTTCCTCTAACAGATATATCTGATGGTCTAATTGCTTCATGTGCTTCCTGTGCATTTCTGCTTCTGGTTTTGTAGAAGTTTGGAGTTTTTGGAAGATACTTGTCTCCAAATTCAGAGATAATTAGGCTTCGGATTGAATCAATTGCCTGACTACTTAGATTTACAGAGTCAGTTCTCATGTATGTTATATACCCCGACTGGTATAAAGATTGCGCTATACCCATTGTTCTTTTAGCGGTTAACCCAAGTACACTGTTTGCAGTTTGTTGAAGAGTTGATGTTGTGAATGGAGGATATGCATGCTTTCGAACCTCCTTCTTTTTAATATCAACAACCTCAAACTCCTTCTTCTCAATCTGCTCCTTTATATCCAAAACCTCTTTTTCATCCTTAGGTACAAACTTCTTTCCATTCTTTCTAGCAAACTTCGCCCTAACTTGCTCTTTTTCCTTTGAAATTAGGTCTACAAACATATCCCAATACTCTTTTGGTACAAATGCATCAATCTCATCCTCTCTTTCAACAATTAATCTTAGTGCTGCAGACTGTACTCTTCCTGCTGAAAGTCCATACCACATCTTCTTCCAAAGTACCTCTGACACCTTATATCCCACTAACCTATCCAATATTCTTCTTCCAAACTGTGCGTCAACAAGATCCATATCAATATCTCTTGGTGATTGCATCGCCTTTGTTACAGCATCTTTTGTAATCTCGTTAAAAGATACCCTCTTTGGTGCTTTAAGTTTGAGTGCCTTTGAAGCGTGATATGCAATTGCCTCACCCTCTCGATCAGGGTCCATTGCAAGATATACACTTCCATTCTTATCCATCGCCTTTTTAAGTGCAGTGATTACCTTTGACTTACCCTTGATTGTTGCGAAGTTTGGTGTGAAATCATTTTCTACATCAACAGCAAGAGAACTCTTAGGAAGGTCAATGATATGACCTACTGTTGCCTTAACCTTATATCC
>CAYQNB010000021.1:5206-9821 GCA_964418805.1 uncultured Candidatus Saccharibacteria bacterium
ATCCCTTACCGAGATATTTCTCAATTGTTTTAGCTTTTGCAGGAGACTCTACAATTACAAGATTCATTCCTATAGCTTACACACTAATTTATATATTTAGCAATTGCGCATTAAAATACAGTAATACAAAAGGATTTGTCAAATGTGGAGATTAAAATGGGATGAACTAGCGGGAGTATAACCAGTCGATATACTCTCTTGCTGTGGTTGCTGCGTTGTAGCTTTCTCCACCATCTTCAAGCAATATTGTGAATGCATATTTTGGATCTTCATATGGGAAAAAACCAGTCACCCAAGCATGGGTATGCTCATACACCCCATCTGAATTAACCCTACCAAACTCTGCAGTACCTGTTTTTGCAGCAACAGTTACATCTGCGCCTGAAAGTATACCAACCACCCTTCTTGGTCCGTTTACAGTTGCCCACATCCCCTCTCTAACTGCTTTGAGTGCAGACTGCTTAACAATATTCTCCTCAATATTTGAATACTCAATGATATCTTCATTTCCATCAGCATCAACAAACTTCTTTGCAAGATGTGGTTGTGGCAGATTACCCCCATTTGCAATTGCCGAAGTCCAGTTCACCATCTGAAGAGGTGTTACGGTTGCAATACCTTGTCCAATTACAGAGTTACAAGAATCTCCCTCTGGATACCACACATCATCGAGCCAAAATGCTCCACTTCTTGCTAGTTTTAGTTTGTTTTCTGGAGATGGAAGTCTTCCTGGTCCTTCACCATCAAGATCAATACCTGTGAATCTTCCAATTCCAAAGCTTTCAAGATATGGAACAAGCTCATTCATATCCCACTTTCTTACAGCTTCGCAGAAATATATGTTTGATGATACAGATATTGCATCATTTAGATTTAACCAACCATATGCTTTATCACCAAACTCTTGAAATTCAGTTCCATCTGAGAAAGTATAGTCTGATCTACTCAAGTATTGAGTATTTGGTGATATTACCCCAGCATCTAACATTGAAGCTGCAACAATTGTTTTAAATGTTGAACCTGGTGGTACCTGTGCTGCAATTGCCTTGTTAATTAGAGGAGTTTTTATATTATTTAACAGCTTATCAAACTCCTTCTGAGATATACCACCGATGAACATATTGTTATCGTATGATGGGTATGAAGCAAGAACCAGTATCTCTCCAGTTTTTACATCTTGAACAATACCTGCTGCTCCGTTTGCACCATATTTTTTAACAGCCTGTGCCAATATCTTGTACATGGAATTTTGCGCATCTCTATCAATTGTGAGATACAGACTGTCTCCCGACCTTGTACCTTGAAGTGTTAACTCTTGCTCTCCAACAACCTTTCCAGATGAATCGATCTCTCTTGCTATCTGACCTTTAGTACCAAAAAGTCTCTCATCATATATTGATTCAATACCACTCTTTCCAATTACATCAGTAGCGGAGATATAGTTCTTGCTCTCTAAATCTTCTGCAAATACAATACCGGTATATCCAAGTATATGTGAGAAAGCATTTCCAGCTATGTATTCTCGTTCACTTCCATTATCAACCTTAACGCCAAGCAGAGTATCTTGCTTTGCCTTAATTGCAACCACACTATCATTTGAAACTTCGTTGAGAATCAATAGGTCTCTTGTGTAGTATCGGTTTCTTTCATCAATTAGGTCGTAGAGGGAGAGAACTCTTTGTGAAAGCTTAACCTCTTTTTTCGTGTTTGGGTCAACTATCTGCTCTCGTTTTCCCAATACTTTCTCAATATCATCTGAAAGCTCGGATATCTCATCTCTTTTTATATTACCAACAAGATCTCTATACTTACTTAGATCGATGTATAGGTTAACTGATGGAGTATTCTGTACAAGCTTCTTTCCATTCCTATCAAATATGATTCCTCTGTACGGTGAAATATACTCAACCTCATATCTATTACTAACAGATCTTGCATACAGTGCCTCTCCTTCTATGATTTGAAGTCGTACAAGTGCTGAGATAATTAGTATGAATGTTATTGCAATTAGGATGAATGGGAAGATATAGTTCCACTTTGATATCTCTGTATCTTGTCCGTTGTTCACTCCCTTTTTGACTGCTTTAACAATACTCTCCTTTCGTATACCAGAAAGCTTTAGATCAACCTTCCTATTAAATCCCTTCTCGATTTTCTTTGAGAATTTAATATCCACACTATTTAAACTTCAAATTATTCTTCTTTTCAACAACGGTCTGCCCTAATATCCATGAGAGAGCAGAAAGAAGAAGTGCACCTTGTACACCTTTGAATATATGTATTGAGAGAGTACTTAAAGTCACTAGTTCAGAGGAGAGGGAGAATTGAATATAGTTTGCAACAGCGTATAGGAAGGAGAATATCGCGAATATGAATATATTCAAACCCACCCTACTTACCACATTCTCAGATGGTACAAACTTTGTAAATGCTTGAAAGAGTATTAGGGAGATTGATGTAACAAGAAGATATGTACCCATATTTAAGTTAAATATGATATCCAAAATAATTGAACATACTATCAATATCACATATAGATTTCTCTGGCTTCTTTCCAAGAATATATACATAACTAGAACAAAAAAGATTGATATTAGATTCATTGATTGAAAGAAACTCTCAGCAAGAGGAAGAATGATAAATCCCAATATTGTTAATATATATCCCATTTTTAGTTCTGTTTAATAAATACGGTTTGTAAAATATTATAATCAATCGCAATCTGTACAATCGCACTTCTGCTTGCCGCTGCGCTATCAACTGTAATCTGTCCGATCTTGCCCAGATATAGATACTCACCCACTCTCTCATCTGCAATCACAACACTATCCCCGTTTTTCACACCACTATCAGCTGGGATATTTTCAAGCATTACAACTCCATCCTTACCAACCATCACCGCTCTTACATTTTTCTCTGAGATATAACTTTTGGTTATACTATCAACTGAAACACCTGAAAGATCTCTGCTTTTAACAATTAATACCTCAAGTGATGAATCCCTATGACTTGGCAATCTAACAACACTGCTCAGTCCACCTACCTCAACAATACGACCGATATAGATGTTACCCAACATTACGATATCACCACTTTTAATCCCATCAATACTGCCCACATTAACTTTCATAAGATCGGAGATGGTGCTTTGCGAGTACATAACCTCTGCCATGATCGGCTCAATATCTCGCACACCTACCTTGAGCTGTGTTCTTAGGTTTTTGTTTTGCTCTAACAACTTCTCAACAAGTTCAACCTCGCTTTGGTGTATCGCTCTTTCAATCTTAAGATCATTCAACTCATTTCTAAACTGATTGATATTGAAAAAGAGTGATGAAGTTGATGAGAGATTTCTTCCCATCTGTGAAATGTAAAAACTTGCAGGGGAGTATATATAGGAGATACCAGTTTTAACTGGATCTGTAATTGAAAGATTATTTAGGAGTAGTAATAATACTGATATTAGAAATATTGATATTGAAACTACCCATCTGTTGCTGTTTGAATCTACCATACTCAATTCTACACCAATTCCTCCCAAGATTTCTGAATTCTCTCAAGAAGGGATATGTGATCCAACATCTTTGCTGTTCCTCTTGCAACTGCAGAAAGTGGATCTTCAACTATATTAACAGGCATATTTAGCTGTTTGCTCCAAAGAGTATCTATTCCTTTAATTAGTGCACCACCACCGGCAAGGTACAGTCCAGAGTTTAGAAGATCGTTTAGAAGTTCAGGTGGAGTTTCCTCAATTGCATCTTTAACAGCATCAGTTATCAGATCAAGTGAGTTCATTATAGCTTCCCTTACCTCAACGCTTGAAAGCTTAACTGCTTTTGGAAGACCTGTTATTAGGTCTCTTCCCTGTATCATTACACTCTTCTCCTCTTTTAGAGGTGAAGCAGATCCAATTGCAATCTTTACATCTTCTGCTGTTCTATCTCCAATTAGAAGGTTGTACTTCTCTCTTGCATAATCAATTATATCTTGATCCATCTCATCTCCAGCAACCCTTATCGTCTTATCTACTACAATATCTCCAAGAGACATAACTGCGATATCTGAAGTGCCTCCTCCAATATCAACAATCATACTTCCTGATGCTGCCTCAACAGGAAGATCTGCACCGATTGCTGCAGCCATTGCTTCTTCAACAATGAATACCTCTCTTGCACCTGCCGTCTTACAAGCATCAATTACAGCCTGTCTTTCAACCTCTGTTACAGATGAAGGCACACCAACAATTACTCTTGGTTTTGGAAGTTTAAATGACTTAGGAATGAATGTATGAGCTTTCTGAATAAAGTGATGGATCATTGCCTGTGTTGTATCAAAGTCAGTGATCACTCCATCTCGAAGTGGTCTAATTGCAACTACATTTGCAGGGGTTCTACCAATCATCTGTCTGGCCTCTTTTCCAACAGCAAGTACCCTATTACTCTTCTTATCAATTGCAACAACTGATGGCTCTGATATTACGATCCCCTTTCCTCTCAAATATACCATTGTATTTGCAGTACCAAGGTCAATACCGATATCGTATGTTAAGAATTCCCAGATTGAATCGAAAAGTTTCATAAATACACGGATTAATTATCAGTGTGATTGTACCATT
>CAYQNB010000022.1:0-9594 GCA_964418805.1 uncultured Candidatus Saccharibacteria bacterium
AATAACATAACTCCTGTGGGTATCATCAAAGAGATTAGGGACAGGCTTGTTGAGAGTAAGGAAGATATTAAGGTTGACTACAAGAAGTGGATGAAAGAGGCGAAACCAGACAGAAAAGATCTATTAAGATTAATTAAAGATCTTGAGGATAAGATGTATATCGCTTCATCCAATCTTCAATTTGAAAAGGCAGCAAGTTTGAGAGATGAGATTAAGGAGTTAAGGGATGAGATAAAGTAGCTATTTCTTATGCCAATCTTTATCTTTTCTAGTCCTATATATCTTTTTAAGACTAAGTGACTCCTTATTTATCTTCTTTGCATACCCAAGAACCTTCTTTTTACTCACATCTTTTGCATGTTTTTCAAAGAGTAGGTACATATATTGATACATATGAAATTCAAGTTCAGTTGGCCTCTTATATTTCTTAAGTATATTTTTAAGCTCCCCTCTTTCGATCTGTTCATTTGTAAATAGATGTTTGATTGAGAACTTCAAGCTTGGGTTTGAGTTAGTAAATATGTATGCTACAAAGTCTTTAAATGCTACTTCATCTTTTACTGCTTTCTGTTTTCTTATGAATTCAATAAGTACAATATTTATATTTGGTTGTGGTATGAAGTCTTCTCTGTGGAATCTATGGATTATATCAATATCAAATGAGTTTTTAAGTATTATTGACTTATACGATTCATTTTCGAATGGTAGTCCAGCATATTTAATTGCAGCTTCCTTTTGAAGGAAGAGATAGCATGATTGTAGTTTTGTATCTGAAAGGTATGTATCTATAACTCTTGAGGTATAGTTGAAAGGTATGTTTGCAAATATCTTATACTCATTTTTAAGATGTAGTTTTTTAAGGATATCTTGTTCAAATATCTTTACATTCTCCTTGCCTTTGAAATTCTCATTTAGATATTCAACTAACTCCTTATCATTCTCAACAGCAATTACATTCTTACATCTATTAGAGAGTGCCTTTGTAATTATCCCCTCTCCTGCTCCAAGATCAATTACAATATCATTTTCATTGATATCGCTCTTACGAAGTGCAGAATGTACTACACCGTCTGATTTTATGAAGTTTTGTGAGTATTTTTGCATAATTATGGATGCGGGACCTGGGCTCGAACCAGGATTCACGGCTTCAAAGGCCGGTGTCCTACCATTAGACGATCCCGCAATCTTTGTATTATACAATATGATTGAACTATTCTAAACTTTCTTTTAAAGTGTTTATATGAAGTTTTTTAAGAAAAAGAGCAGTATTAAGTCACCAATACATTTTAAGAAGAGAAATGTAACAGCTTCCAGAAAGAAGAATGTGTTTTTTAGAAAGTCGTCTGGAAAGATGAAGAGAGGTGTTAAAAGCAGAATTGTTAAGGGAAAGTATCTAAGACTGATCCTTTCAATATTACTTCTCCTCCTTTCGTTGTTTGTTGTGGTTGGAGGTGGATATAGTGCTGTTAACTTTGTACTAAACTTGAGAAACAACATAGATGAACAGGAACTAAAGGCAGGGTTTGTAAATGGCTTTGATGATATTCCTGAATATCCAGGTGCACAGTTCATATTTGAAAACTACACTGAAAATGAGGTGATTAGGAACTTTTTGAGCAGTGGAAATAGTGTGTATAGGTTGCCTGTTGGAGTTAAGATATCTGATGTTAATGAGTACTATGCTCTTGAAATGCCTAAAAATGGTTGGGAGATTGTTCAAGATGTACCACTTGAGTCAGAGGAGATGAAGCATGGTCAGTTTTGGATTAAGGATGGTATTGGGGTTAGGATATATAGCAAACTAAATGATATCTGGTATCAGAGTATATCTGTAAAGCAGGCTCAAAGTGGTCTTGAGGATGAGGTTAAGAAAGAGACCGAAAGAAAGCTACTGCTTCTCACTAATGAGTTTCAAAATCTTCTTCCTGATTTCCCATGGGTATTAAAGATTCCAACAGAGTATCTAATTGAATACGCCGGTACATCTCTAACAGATCTACAAAGTGCATCGTTTAAGAAGATCGGATCATCACAAAGTGTACTATTAGAGCCACTTGGATATGTTGGTGCAGTTTCCTTTGATGCATACCTGGATAAGTTTCTAAAGGAATATAACAAGAAGGCAAAGGATACATGGAGTGTAATTAATAGTGCAGTTATATATATTAATGATTCGGAATCGATTCACGGGACAGTTACAAATGGGAGTAAGGTAGGTCAGGCAGTTGTACTTGGAAATGTGAGAAATAATATTGTGTATGTAATATTTACAACCCAGGAAACCGACCCTCTCTTTGATTATATTGTTGATAATATTGAGCCTGCTAAGAGTTCATACTAGTTTTAAGTACATCTAAAAGCTTTTGTGCGACCTTCTTGTTTTTAATAACATTATCTATATCTTCGATTGATGCTTTTGCCATTCCTTTAACAGATTCAAACTTCTTTATTAGTTCCTTCTTTCTTTTTGGACCGATTCCTGATATCTCATCTAGTATTGACTTCTTCTGTGTGAATTTACGAAGCTTTCTGTGATGGTATAGGGCAAATCTGTGTGATTCATCTCTAAGGTTGGTGAGAATCACTGTGTTCTTTAATGTTATTGGAAAAACTATATCTTTTCTCACTATCCAGAACTCGTCCTTCTTCTTGCCACCACTCCTCTTAAATCTCTTTCCTTTTGATATTCCAAGAAGATTAATATCAGGTGGGATTATATCCTTGACAGTACTTAGTTGTGATTTTGCTCCGTCAATTAGAATGATCTGAGGCCTTTGGCACAGCGATTCATCCTTGTTACTCTCTAGATACTTTAATCTTCTTTTGAGTACTTCTAGAAGCATCTGAGGGTCGTTTGGGGTATCAATCTCCTTAATCTTAAACACTCTATACAGACTATTTTGTGATATTCCATTTATTGCAACAACCATTGAACCATATGCCATCTTTCCTTTTAGGTTTGATATGTCATAGCATTCGATTCTTTGCGCAAATGGTATGTTTAGCTGTTCACAGAGTAGTGAGAGGGATTCTTTAATTCTTTCCTCCCTATTCTGAATATACTGTTGTTCACTATTAAAGTATGAGTCATTAAATGATGAACCAAGATATTTTAAATCATCAATCTTATCCCTTAAAACTGCCGCTTTTTCAAACTCACTTGCCTTTGCATGTACTCTCATCTTTCTTTCAAGTATCTCTAAGTGTTGTGTGCTTCTTCCATTTAGAAAGCGAACAATTCCATTGATATTCTGTCTGTATTGCAGATTTGTTGCATCTGGACCAGGACATAGACCTATGTGGTAGTGGAAGCATGCACTAGTTGGATCTTTGCTTGTGCAGAAAGGATATATCTTACGAAGATATGTAAATACTCTTTGAATTGCCTTCCCACTTGGATATGGTCCAAACAGTTTTCCTTTCTTATATCTATCAAATTCTGGGTTTCTAACAATCTTAACAGTTGGATATCTATCTTGAGTGTTTATGTATAGCCAAGAATATGATTTATCATCTTTCAGATCAGTATTAAAATGTGGTTTGAACTGTTTAATTAGTGCAGATTCTAGTACAAGTGCCTCAAGTTCATTCTCTGTTTCAATTACATCAATCTTACTTATCTCTGGAATCATTAGTTCAATTCTTGGTCTGTCTTGATGTTTTTGTGAGAAGTATGATGATACACGGCTTTTAAGTCTTACAGCCTTACCAACATATATAACCTCATTATCTGAATTTATGAATTTGTATACACCTGCTTTTTGTGGAATTCTTTCTATGGTCTCTTTTAACTGTTTTTGCATTATGAAAATCTCTGAATATATTCTGAGGCTTTACCCTCAAGCGAGATTTTATGCTTTAACAGAATACTTTTCAACTCTCCATCTACTTTCATCAGTATCTTAACAGGTGTATCACCTGGATTATCTTTAATGAACTCTCTTAGCTCGGCTAAATCGTCTTCTGACTGGGAATCTTTAAGTTTAAAAACAATCCCATCAAAGTTCTCACTAAATTTTGTTAGATCTATATATTTTGCTTTTTCTAGTACCACACTTCTTTCTCCATCTCTTTCATTAATTCTTCCTGCAATTAGCATAGGTTTGTTTGGTTCAAAACTATCCTTCATCTCCTCATATGTTCTTGGAAATACAATTACATCGGTATTTCCTGTTTTATCCTCTACTGTTAGGAATGCCATCCTTTCCCCTTTCTTTGTTGTAATTCGTTTTACATTTGTTATGAGGCCACCAAGTACTATTAGTGCTCTGTTCTTCTTATCTTTAAGCTCTCGGATTGTTACAACATCCTTTGCAGCAAAGAATTCTTGAAGATTATCAAGTGGATGACTTGAAAAGTATAGCCCAAGAAGTTCTTTCTCCCACTCTAATATCTTATGTACAGGTGTTTTAATATCGGCAGGTAGCTGTGTGCTGACACTTGATATTGTGATCGATTCTGTTTGGGTTGGGTTTTGATTAAAGAAATCAATCTGACCTAGATCTCTGATCTGTTTCTGTTTCTTTTGTGAGTCCATTAGCTGTGGAAGAATTGAAAGCATAGCTTGTCTATCTCCAAATTCATCAAGTGCACCACACATAATTAGGTATTCTAATGCTCTTTGTTGTAACTTGTTATCTATATTTCTAATTATGAAGTCATCTAGGGAGAGGTATTGGCCATTTCCTTCTCTTTCACTAACAATTGCTTTAATTATATCTTTTCCAACATTTTTAATTGCAGCCATTCCAAACCTAATATTGCTTTCTCCTTCAATTGTGAAATAGTAGTTGCTTTTGTTAATTGCAGGGGGAAGTACCTTAAACCCAAGTCTAGTACACTCATCCATATCAAGAATCACTCTCTCAAACTTCTCAAGATCACTTTCTAGCAGTGCGGCCATGAATTCTAGTGGATAGTGTCCTTTAAGGTATGCTGTCCAGAATGATACTGTTGCATACATGGCACTGTGTGCTTTGTTAAAACCGTAGTTTGCAAACAACTCAAGAAGTTTCCATAGCTCTTCGATCTTTTTTCTATCATGTCCTCTTTCAACTGCACCTTCTATGAATTTTGGTTTCTCAGCTTCCATCACCTCTAAGATCTTCTTACCCATTGCTTTTCTAAGTGCATCAGCTTCTCCCATCGTATATCCTGCTATATCAACAGCGATTCTAATAACCTGCTCCTGGTATGTTATAACTCCATTTGTAACTTTAAGGATCGGTTCAAGCTCTGGAATGATATATTCTGCTTCCTTTTCACCATGCTTAACTGCTGCAAACTGTGGGATGAACTGCATAGGACCAGGTCTGTATGCAGCCAAAATGTAGCAGATATCTTCCATTGTTTCTGGATATATATTTCTTAACGTTCTCTTCATCCCGTCACTTTCCATCTGAAATACGCCAACTGTCTCACATTTTTGTATGACATCAAATGCTTTCTTATCTGTGTAGTCGAGTTTAATTAGGTCAATTGTCTCATTCTTTGAATCTTTTATCTTCTTAAGTGCACCACCAATTACATTAAGGTTTTTGAGTCCAAGAAGATCGAATTTCATAAGTCCTACATCTTCAAGTTGCATGAATTCATACTGCGTTATTCCAAGTCCTTCATTATGTGAGTCTCTTTGAACAGGAACATAATTATCAACTGGTTCTGGTGCAATTACGAGTCCACATGCATGTTTTGAGACACCTCTTGCCAGTCCACTTATCTTTCTAACAATGTTTGCCATTCGTTTGAGTTGGTCAGTGGAGTTAATGATCTCGGCAAATTCAGGATTGTTTTCAATCATATAGTCAATTGATTTTGATTTTCCGAAGAGTATCTCAACTAGTTTGGATAGTTTATCTGCTGTTACAAGGTCAATTCCCAACACTCTTGATACATCTCTAATGGCTTGTCTTGTTTGAAGTTTAGAAAATGTCACAATCTGTTTAACACTATCCTCACCATATTTCTGGATAATGAAGTCAATTACCTTATCTCTCTGCCTATCCTCTAGATCAATATCAAAGTCTGGTGCCGATTTTCTCTCAGGGTTAAGGAATCTTTCAAAGTATAGCTCCCACCCGATTGGATCAATACTTGTAATACCGATACTGTATGCTACAACCGAGCCTGTTCCAGAGCCTCTCATACTCACAACAATGTCATTTTCACGACAGAAGTTAACAATCATCTGAACTACGAGGAAGTAGTGGTCATATCCTTTGTCATGAATGACCTCAAGTTCATAATCTATTCTTGTTTTCAGCTCTTTTGATATCTTTCCGTAAAGCTTTTCAGCTCCTTCATATGCAAGTTCTTTTAGTTGCTCCTTTGCCTCCTTACCCTTTGGCAAATCAAGATATTGTGGCTCGATTCTTCCAAAGGTTATCTCATAGTTTTCAACCATATCTGAGATCTTCTGGGTATTCTCAATTGCCTCTGGAATATCTTTGAAGAGTTCTTTCATCTCTTCTGGAGTTTTTACATAGAATTCATTTGAGCTAGAAGTTCTTCTGGTTGGATCCTCAAGTGTTTTACCATCTGCAATTGCCCAGAGTACCTCTTGTACCTCAGCATCCTCTTTGTTTAGGTAGTGGGCATCACAGGTCGCTACAAGTGGCAAGTTTAACTCTTTGCTAATCTTAATCAATCCTTCATTAACTTTAACCTGCTCTTCGATACCGTTTCTTTGTATCTCTATGAAGAATCTATCTTTAAAAAGCTCAGAGTATTGCTTTGCATTTGCTAGCGCTGTTTTGTAGTCATCTGATTGAAGTGGTTTTGCAACAACACCTTGAAGGCATCCTGACAGTACTATTAATCCTTCGCTGTATTTCTCTAAGGTTTCCCAGTCTACTCGTGGTTTGTAGTAGTATCCTTCCATATGTCCTATTGAAACGAGCTTTACAAGGTTCTTATACCCCTGCAGGTTCATTGCAAGAACAGTCTGGTGGAAGTACTTATTATCAATCCCATGCTCCTTCTGATCCCTTCTTCTTGGTGCAATATATATCTCACAACCAAGTATCGGCTTTAGCTCAGCCTTTTTCATTTCAGAGTAGAATTTGAAGATTCCGTACATACTTCCGTGATCTGTTAGAGCACATGAGTTCATTCCAGTCTCCTTAAGTTTGTTAACAAGATCAGAGATCCTAGTAACTCCGTCTAGAAGCGAATATTCTGTATGTAGGTGAAGGTGTGTAAACATATTTTTACTATCTATAGTATATGCTATTGTATATGTAGAAAAATATTGTGTAAATGAAAATGAAGAAAAGCTTTAAGAAAAATATAATTACAACACTACTAATCATCTTCTCATTTGTGCTTCTTCGTCTATTTCTAGCAGATGTGATGGATAGCTCACTAGAAAGAGGAATCTTGAGATTTTCTCAGGCTAATGCAACTACATATCACAACTCGCTTTCTGAGGTTTCAATTGGAAGCAAGGGAGAGGTTGTGGATCAAAGATCACTGCTTCTTTCTGACTACACTTTCAGATCACTTAAGAGTAATACAAGTTTGAAAACAAGTGATCCAAGAGCACTTGCAATGCGAAGGTTTTTGCAAGACTACCACTCACCTTTATATCCATATTCTGAGATATTTGTGAGTGAGGCTGATAAGTATGGACTTGATTGGAGACTTGTAGCATCAATCTCCGGTGTTGAGAGCGCATTTGGAAACCTAATACCGTATAGAACAAATAATGGTTGGGGTTGGAAAGGTGGTCCAGGTGGTAATTTCAGTATATTTAGTAGTTGGAAAGAGGGAATTGAGGTTGTTACATCAAGATTAGCGCTTGGATATGGTACTAACCTTTCACCTTTTGAGATTGAACCTGTATATTGTCCTCCATGTTATGCCAATCCTGCACATGCATGGGCAAATGGAGTTACCAGATTTATGCTTGAACTTGAGAGCTATGTGAATAATCTTGAATAGTAGTTAAATTGTTAATATACTATTAATATGTTCAGACTAGTTGCAAGAATTATATACACAGTGTTGCTTTTAATTGAAGCACTTGTCTCTATCCGCTTTGTACTTATCCTTGTTAATGCGAATAAGAATAATGAGATTGTAAATCTTGTTATGAAAAATAGTGAGTATTTCATACAGCCTTTTAAAGGGATTGTAGATGATATTTTGATATTTGGTTCACTTCGTTTTGAGCTTACATCAATCATTGCACTTGTCTTTTATATGATACTTGCATTTGTAGCAGTTGAGATGATAAAAGCTTTCTCTAACAGCTAAAACCCTTTCCTGTGGTATAATTGTGTATGGCAAGAGTCGATTTAAAAAAATCCTGTGGTTTAAATATCGTTTATGATGGTCAGGAGCTTCACTTTGCAGATATGACATTTAATGAAAAGTTAAGTGTTTCTGTTGATGAGATTAGACCTCAACTACTAAACCAAGAACTTACATGCCCTGAAATCTTCTATACCAAATACAAAGGTGTTGATCAAGAAGGTGTATATGCTAAAAAGAAACTAGCACTTAACGTATACCTAATTGAACCAAACCTTGCTGGAATTGAGTTTGTTAAAACAAAGGGCTCAAAGGTCGCTAAATACCCAAGAATGTTTGAAGTTGTACATGGAAGTGCAACTATAATAATGCAAAGCTATGAAAGCAAAAAAGATGGTGGAGATATTATCATCTCAAATCTTCGAAAGATGCAGAAAGCTGTTGTTCCTCCTGGATATACAGTATCCATTACAAACCCAAGACAATCACTTCTAATACTCTTTGAAATTCTTCCACTTGATGCACGAGTTACAACACTGCTTGATGATATGAATGGTATGACCTATTATATAATTAGAAAGAACGCAAAACAGGAGATAGTTAGAAATCCTGTGTATAAATTAGTGAGCAATCCTAGAAAGGTGAATTGGGATAAGATAGCTGGAGATCTAAATATGACTCCTAAAACACCTTTAATCAAACAGATATTAAGAAAGTATGATAAATTTAAATGGATTTTTGATCAAAACGATTTTTCTGTTTAGTATACTATTCCTCTCCTTTAGTTCAGATTCTCACGCACAGTCAATACAATCCTCAATCTCTGTTAATAATGTATATACAGAAACTAAGGTAAGTACATCACTGGAGGTTGAGATTGAGAATAACACCTCAATTCCAACCGTTCTCACCTATTACACAATCTCACTTCCATATTCCTCAATCCCCGACCCTATTGTCAGAATGAACGGGCAGAAGCTGGAAAGAAGTATTCATAAGCAGGCAAGTGGTAATGATCTGGTTATAAATCTAAATAACACAGTTCTTCAAAGAGATGCCTCAATTACACTCTCCATCACATTTTCAACAGAATTTAACTATGTAAAAGAAAGTACCTCATATCTCTCAACACCAACTAACTTTTCAGACTTTGATAATGTAGATGTGCAATTTAAGTATCCAATCACCTGGGGGAAACCACTTTGGAGCAACTCAGGAAAGATGGCAGAGAAAAGTGAGATGGATCAATATATTGTTAGCATTAAGGGAAGTAAGAGGGATTTTACGAACTTAGTAATTGGTGAGAGCTTGTCATATGAGGTTAGTATTAAAAAGCAGTTT
>CAYQNB010000023.1:0-9017 GCA_964418805.1 uncultured Candidatus Saccharibacteria bacterium
GTTAGTCTCCACACAGGTTCTTTCTCCAATATATCTTTAAGGTTGAATATATTTCAATTGCCCAATATAATTGAAGATCATGAGTAGTGAAAAAAGAAGTATGAATGTTGTAAGAATAAGCAAATATGCAATCCTAATTGTAGGTATTTTCCTAATAGGTTTCCTTTCTGGAAGATTTGTAGATATACCAGGATTTAGTGGTGGGTATAAGAGTGAGTATGTCATAACAGGAGATAAGCAGGGTGAGATAAAAAGTATAGACTTTGATCTTTTCTGGAGAGTATGGAATACACTTGGAGCTAGCTATGTTGATGCAAGCAAGATTGATGAGCAGAAGATGTTCTACGGAGCCATTAAGGGACTTGTAAACTCATTTGATGATTCAGCAACAATATTTCTAGACCCAGATGATACAGAATCATTCAACGAGGGTAATGCAGGTAAGTTCTTTGAGGGAATTGGAGCTGAACTTGGATATGAGAACGGTCAGATTGTTGTAATTGCACCACTCACAGGTTCACCAGCACAAAAGGCAGGTATCAAATCAGGGGATGTGATTTTGAAAGTGGATGGAGAAGATATAAAGCCATCTGAAACAATATATGATGTAGTTCAAAAGATTAGAGGTGAGGCTGGAAGTGACGTTGTACTAACAATACTACACAAAGGTGCACTACAGGTTGAAGAGATTACAATCACAAGAAGCAAGATTACAGTTCCAAGTATGGAGGTGAAGGTTCCAAAAGAGGACTCAAGTCTAATTATGATAGATCTTGGAAGATTTACAGATGAAAGTCTTGGAGCATGGCAAAAAGCTTGGGATGGTGCGGTATCTGAAGTTGTTAATTCTGATGCGAAAGGTCTAATTCTTGATCTACGAGGAAATCCAGGTGGATATTTTGATGCAGCCATCTATGCAGCAAATGAATTCTTGCCAAAAGGAACAGTTGTTTCGATGCAAGAGGATAGGCAGGGGGATAGAAGTAGCTATAAAGTAACAAGAAATGGAAAACTTCTAGATATCCCAGTTGTAATACTTGTAGATGGAGGTAGTGCATCAGCTTCTGAGATACTTGCAGGAGCACTTCAAAAGAATGAAAGAGCAGTAGTGGTTGGTGAGAATACATATGGAAAGGGAACCGCACAAAGCATAATCCCATTCTCAAATGGTTCAAGCCTGCACATAACTGTATATAAGTGGTTGCTTCCAGATGGTGTGTGGTTAAATAGAGACAATCCAATAAAACCAGACTTTGTTGTCGAACTAACAGTTGATGACATAACAGAGGGAGATGATCTTCAGCTTCAAAAAGCTGTTGAGATACTTAAAAAGTAATAGTTCATGTTAAAGTAGTATGGAAATGGTAGAGAGTAAAAATAGATCAAAGATTGTTCTCTGGATATCCATAATATTGGGATTTTTTATATTTCTGGCTGGACTTGTTGTAGTTGTTGCAATCCTCATCATCAAACTCCCAGCATTTCTTGAAAGCAGGCAGATAACGGTTGAAAATAGTAGTGTGAAGATAACAAATGAAGAGAATGCTGTAATTGAGGTTGTTAAAAAATCACAGTCTTCTGTTGTAAGTATTGCAGTGAGTAAGATTGCGTTCACTCCAGAAAATGGTGTTGAAGATGTAAGCAGTAGTATTGGAACGGGATTTGTTGTAGATAGCTCAGGGCTAATCATTACAAATCAGCATGTAGTCTCCGCCTTAAACGAAGATTATAAAGTGGTCGCTAGTGATGGAAAGGAGTATGAGATTGAGCAGATAGTAAGAGATGATATTAATGATATTGCACTTCTAAAGGTTGATGGTAAGCTTGATGCCATTGGGCTAGGGGACTCGGATAAACTTCAGGTAGGACAGATGGTAATTGCAATAGGAACACCACTTGGACAGTATGCCGGCTCTGTAACAACTGGGATAGTGAGTGGTCTTAATAGATCAGTTAGTGCAACCTCAGGATTTTTTGGAGAAACTGCAAAAGAATATGAGAATGTAATCCAAACTGATGCTGCAATTAATCCTGGAAACTCAGGAGGACCATTGATTAACTCCTCTGGTGAGGTGATTGGAGTGAGTTTTGCAACAACCAGTGGTGCAGATAATATATCGTTTGCACTTCCTATAAATGTTGTTAAGGATAGATTGAGTGAGTATCGAAAGTATGGCAAATTCATAACTCCATATCTTGGTGTTGAGTATCAGATGATTAGTGAATCAACAGCAATATACTATGATGATGTAGTTGCAGGTGCTCTTGTGGTTAGAATAGTACCAAATAGTCCAGCAAGCAAAGCTGGTATAAAAAGAGGTGACATTATTGTTGAGTTTAACGGTGAGAAGGTGAGGGGATCTCTTGTTTCCTTAATTCAAAAGAGCGAGATAGGCCAGGAGGTACCGATAACAATATATAGAAACGCAATTGAGGTTGAACTAAGAGCAACACTTGAAGAGGTGAAGTAACTAGCTCTTAATTGCTACATATCTTATCTGCTCTCTATAATCTTTCAGGAATTCAAAGGTATAATCGGGTAGATACTTTTCAATTAGTACCTTTACACCTTTTTCAATGAGAGGATCAATCTCAAGTACTATCGCTTCTACATATCTACTATTAAACTTCACCTGTGAGAGAAGTCTTTCGATATAGTATGTACCATCTATCCCACCATCAAGTGCACCTCTTGGCTCAAA
The DNA here is from genome assembly GCA_964418805.1 of uncultured Candidatus Saccharibacteria bacterium. Classification (GTDB taxonomy): domain Bacteria; phylum Patescibacteriota; class Dojkabacteria; order SC72; family SC72; genus CAYQNB01. Next base: position 2,703 of record CAYQNB010000023.1, read on the forward strand.
ATCCTTTACACTCTTATCCAGTTCTAGGTAGTGTTCTGTCGGAATATATGGAAGGTTTGCAATCACAACTGTTGGTGCATCAAACTGATATGAATTAAGCAGGTCGCTATCTCTGAAATCTATACTCACATTATTCTTTTGTGCATTTCTCTTAGCAACCTTAAGTGCAGTTTTGCTGATATCAAGGCCACAATATTGATATCTATCACCAACTTCACTTGCAATTGATATTATTATTGCACCGCTTCCAGTTCCAACATCAACAATATTCTCTACCTTTTTTTCACTTAAAATCTCAATTACCATGTCTACAATCTTCTCTGTTTCAATTCTTGGAATTAGAGTGTGCTTGTTTACCTCCAATATGACAGTTCTAAACTGAGATTCTTTCTTAATATGTTCCCAAGGTGTGTTGTTTTTAATCTTTTTAAGAGTCTTTTCTATCTTTTTTCTGTTGTTTTCATAGAAGGAGACTATCTCTTTTGCAATTCTTAAACTGTCAGGATGGTTAATACTCTCAAGTACCTTAGAGGTACTCTGTATTAGAGAGAGATTACTTTCTTTTTTTTGCGATTTCGATCTTTTGAATCTCATTTGATACTGTTTCAATTAATTCTGATATCTCACCGCTTAATATTGATTCTAAATCGTGCCATGATACCTTCACTCTGTGATCGGTAATTCTGCTTTGAGGGAAGTTATATGTTCTAATCTTTTCAGCTCTCTTTGCACTTCCAATCTGTGAAGACCTCATGCCAGATCTTTCCATATCTGCCTGTTCTTTCTGATGGTCATACAGGCGGCTTTTAAGAAGATTCATTGCTTTAACCTTGTTTTGATCCTGATATTTTGTCTCTCTACAACTAACAACGATTCCAGAGGGGAGGTGAGTGATTCTAACCGCTGAGTCTGTCTTATTCACAGACTGTCCACCAGGGCCTGAGGCTCTCATTACATCGATTCTAAGCTCCTTTGGGTCAATCTGTATCTCAATATCCTCAACCTGTGGCAGGACTGCAACAGAGGCCGTTGAGGTGTGTATTCTTCCTGAGGATTCTGTCACAGGAATTCTTTGTACTCTGTGTACACCGCTTTCATATTTAAGTGCTTTGTACGCACCTTTTCCGTTGATTAGTGCAACCACCTCCTTGTACCCACCATTTTCACTTATACTTGAATCAACAATCTCAACACTCCAACCTTGGTTTTTTGCAAAGTTTGAATACATTCTAAAGAGATCTGCAGCAAAGAGTGTTGCTTCAGCACCACCAGGACCAGCTCTAACCTCAATTACAACAGGTTTTCCATCATCTGGATCAGCTAGCTCTCTTTCAATCTCTGTTTGGAGTATCTGATTTCGGATATCTTCAATCTCACTCTCAAGTTGCTCAATCTCAACTCCTGCCATCTCAAGAAGCTGTTCATCACTCTCATCCTTAAGCATATTTTCAGCCTGTGTGTATCTATCAATTTTTTTGAAAAGCTCGTTTAGGAGTGTGTGAAGCGTGGTGTAGTGGGTGAGTTCTTGGCTAAGTGCTGAGATATTCTTTCCAGTTGAGTGTGCATTGGAGAGCTCTTTTTCAAGTTCTTCTTTTCTTAGCTTGGTTTTTTCTAGGTTAAATTCCTTTTTTAATGACTCAATCTCCATATTATGGATGTTAACATTTAAAATATGAAATGAATATCCTTCTACTTAGATATACTTGCGAGCATATCTTTAAGTGTGAGGGTTGGTGTGTCTTTCTTCTCAACTTCCTTCTTCTTTCTTCTCTGTTCAAGCTTAGCTCTTTTGTTCTTAAATGACATTGCATCTGACTTTTTCTGTCTCTCCTCATACTTTGATACAAGATTGTCTGTGTCAACGATCTTTTGCTCTCCTGTGTAGAAAGGGTGACAGTTTGAGCAGAGCTCTGTTGTTATACTTTCAAGTATTGAGCCTGTTTCAAACTTATTACCACATGAGCATGTGACTTTTACATTGTGATTATATTTTGGGTGTAGATCTTTTTTCATGACCGTTGATTATATCAGAATGTAGTATGAAAAGGGAAGTCTTTTTAAATCATGTTTTCTGATACTATAACTCATTGACATATACCCATTGGGGTATCTATACTGCAGTATATTATGATCAATTAGACAGAAAATGGCAAAGAAAGGTCCATCCACAATACAAGACAGACTGCACAGAATTGAAGGACAGGTTAGGGGAGTTGAAAAGATGGTTGATGCAAACGCAGATGTGCAAAATATTACAATTCAGATTCAGGCAATAATCTCTTCTTTAGAAAGTGTTAAATTAGAACTAGTTAAGAACCAAATGAGAGAAACTCTTCTGGCTCAGGTTGAGTCTGTTGTCTCATTGTTAAAATAGCTAGTTTTAATCATAAAAGTTAAAAAAGCTCTACTATTGGCACTAGTGGTATATGCAATTACTGCCCCTATATACCCTAGTGCAATGGACAGGACTAACACAAGTTTCCCAGATTTCAATTCAAAGAGTGATAATTTTGCTGTAAATACTAGATATACATCGCTTAATATCCCATCTATTGAACTAGATTTGAGATTGGAAGGTGTCAAGCAGGGAATTTGGATAGAAAGGGAGGATATTGAGGGAAATTTTGTTGTTGCAGGGCATAGGTTTGAATATCTAAATCCATTCAGATCTCCCCTTTACCGCTTAGATGAGGTTAAAGTTGGTGATATCGTCATATTGGAGTATATGGGAAGTGTATATAGATATGAGGTTGTTAAAAAGTTCATTGTTTCAGCAAAGGACACCTGGATTAGGGATAGATATCAGTTTCAAGCAATAACGATATATACTTGCACTCCACTGTACAATCCTGTAAATAGGTTAGTTGTAGTTGGAAAAGTTAGCAGTATTGAATAAGTACTGGTATACTCATTCATCAGAGAATTCTGCCCATAAATTTTTAAATATTAAACATGAAGATTAAAAATCTCGGATTTACATCATTCTCATTTTCAACAGATAACCTAACAGTAATAACAGATCCACTCGCACTTGAGCAGTTTGGTGGAAAATTTCCAAAGAGTGAAGCAGATGTTGTAATTCGTGCAGATCCAAAGACAATTGATAAGGATAATGTGCTTTCAAAGGAGAAATTTGAAAAGATTACATCGGGAAATAGGGAAACGGTAATGGAGATTAATGGAAATGGTGAGTTTGAGATCTCCGAGGTTATGATTCAAAGACATATTAATATGCCTTTCTACACAATCGACTACGGAAATCTTCGAATTGTATATATCGGTCTTGGATCTAAAGATATTGACCCTAAGATATTTGAAGATCTAGCAGATGTTGAAGTATTGATTCTTCCTGTTGGAGATGGTGATCAGTTTCCAGACTATGAAAAACTTCAGAAGATAATTCAGACCGTTGATCCATATACACTTATACCTTGCGGATACTCAGATGGAAAAGTTGGGGAAGGTTTGAAGTCACTTGAGGATTTCCTAAAGCATTTTGGATACTCAACATATAGAGAGGAGAAATCACTTAAAGCAATCGGAAGAAGTATTGAAGAGAGTATACCGATGGAGGTTGTAATACTTAAGTAGGAAGATATATGGCAAAGTTGCCACCACAAAATACAGAGGCGGAGCAATCAGTTCTTGGAGCAATGTTGCTTGATAAGGAGGCTGTAATTAATGTTGCTGGTTGGTTACACGCTCAACACTTCTACGAGGAAAGACATGTAATTATATATGAAGCACTAACCCAACTTTTCGAAGAGGGTCTTCCAATTGATATCGTAACTCTCTCAGACAAACTTAAGGGAAAGAAGCTTCTTTCAAAGATCGGTGGTCGTGCATATCTAACTGATCTTGTATCAATGGTCCCAACCTCAGCACATGCTCAGGAGTATGGTGAGATTGTTAGGGATAATGCTGTTAGAAGAGGACTTATCTCATCTGCCGCACAGATTACAGAGCTTGGATTTGATGAGTCAATCGAACTTAGAAATGTTGTTGACCAATCAGAAAAGCTTCTCTTTGATGTTGCACAAACAGGTGTTAAGACAAACTTTGTACATATCAAAGATCTTCTAAAAGATGCATATGAAAGAGCAGAAAGAGCAGACAAAGATGAAAACTACCTTGGTATCTCAACAGGATTTAGGGATATTGATAATCTTCTTGGAGGTTTTCAAAAGTCTGACCTAATCATTCTTGCTGCAAGACCATCAGTTGGAAAAACCTCATTTGCGCTTGATATTGTTAGAAATGCTGCACTTGAGGGAAAAAAGAGAATTGCATTCTTCTCTCTTGAGATGAGCAATACTCAGATCATAGACAGACTTCTTGGTATGCAATCAGGAATCCCATTTTGGGAAACTAGAACGGGAAAGCTCTCAGATGAGATGTTTGAGAAGCTTGCATATGCGATGGGTGAGCTAGCAGAAGCACAGATTATGATTGATGATAGGCCAGGTCAACATATTAATGAACTAAGAACCAAAGCAAGAAGACTTGCAATGGAAAGAGGAATTGACCTAATTGTTGTTGACTACCTTCAGCTTGTACACGGTTCTTCAAAAGAGGGAAGAACTCAGGAGGTCTCCGAGATCTCACAAGGTCTTAAGAATATGGCAAGAGAGATCGAGGTTCCTGTAATTGCACTTTCACAGCTTTCAAGAGCTGTTGAAAGCAGAACAACAAGAAGACCTCAGCTATCAGATTTGAGAGATTCTGGCTGTTTAACTGGAGATACAATCATAGTTGATGCTAGTACTGGAAAGAGACATAAGATGAAGGATCTTGCAGAGAGAAAAGTGCAAAAGGGACTTAGAGTTAATGCAATGAATGATGACTTAACAATCTCACAACACGATATGGTTAAAGTCTTCTATTCAGGTAAAAAGATGACATATGAGCTTAAAACCAGAACGGGAAGAAAGATTAAGGCTAGTGCTAATCATCCATTCTACACAGTTAATGGGTGGAAGAGATTAGATGAACTAGAAGTTGGCACAAGACTTGGAATGACTCGAAGTCATAATGTCTCAGGGCATTTGAACAGAATGAAAGAGATGGAGATAATACTGTTGGCGCATCTTATTGGCGATGGATGTATATTACAAAAACAACCATATCACTATACTAGTGCCGATCTAGAGAATATCTCCTATGTCGCAACAGCAGTAAATGAATTATATGGAGTTATGCCAAGACTTGTTAAACAGGAGGGTTGGTATCACTTATATCTGCCTTCACCATACAGACTTTCAAGAGGTACTCTGCACCCAATTACATTGTTATATCAAAGACTTGGACTGGAAAGGGTTAGATCATATGAGAAGAGTGTCCCAGAGACGATATTTGAGTCTGATGTCGAGAATGTTAGTCTGTTTCTAAAGCATCTGTGGAGTACTGATGGGAATATTAGTTGGGTGAAAAGAAAGAGTAATGTGGGAGTTGCAATTTACTATGCATCAAGCAGTTTTAAACTTGCTCAGGATGTACAGCAACTACTACTGCGATTAGAAATCAATTCTGTGCTTCGAACTACTTCAAACAAAAAGGGTTATAGGGATATGTATCACGTCGTGGTAAGTGGAACAGTAGATCAGATTAAATTTATCAAAGAGATCGGTTGTATCGGCGAGCGAGGTAAGAACTTAGGCGAGATGCTCAAAAAGCTTCTGGACACTAATCCGAACCCTAATATCGACGTTATACCGTCTGAAACATGGAACTATATAAAAGAGGTTCTTAGCAATCTCGGAATGAGTATGAGGACATTTGCAAGTGAGCTTAATATTAGTTATAACGGCTCTGCGATATTCAGAAACGGTATTTCAAGAGATAGAATGTCTCGAATTGCAAAAGTCGTTCCTGATGAATATCTTAAAGAACTATCTCAATCAGATGTTTACTGGGATGAGATTGTTGAGATAAAGCAGCTCAAAGTTGAGGATGTCTACGATGCAACCGTTCCCGGCGTTCATAACTTCATCGCAAACGATTTCATTGTTCACAACAGTATCGAGCAGGATGCTGACGTTGTTATGTTTATCGACAGAGAGGAAACATATAATCCTGATTCGGATAAGAAGGGTGTTGCAGATATCATAATTGCAAAGCACAGAAATGGTCCAACAGGAGATGTCGATGTTGCATTTGTTAAGGAGATTGCTAGCTTTAGAAACCTATACAAAGATAAGAAGGAAAAATAATGCTAATTCCCCACATATGGTGATATAATCCAGATGCGGTCGGGTGGTGGAACTGGCAGACACGCGGGACTCAAAATCCCGTGCTAGCAATAGCGTGAGGGTTCAA